>NZ_APCQ01000327.1:0-216 GCF_000410615.1 Novosphingobium sp. B-7
AGCGCCGCCAGCCCTTCGCGCCGCACCACATCGAGCAGCAGAGCCGTGACCGCTGCCGGCTGTGGCGATGGATCGGGCACCCGGGCCAGCACGATCGCGCCCAGCCGCCGCTCGAGCCGCGCTTCCACCCGGCCTTCGCCGGCGTTCCACGTCAGGGTGTGGCGCTGGTCCATGCGATGGGCCAGCCAGGTCGTCACGTCGTCCTCGTCCAGGGCA
>NZ_APCQ01000672.1:0-1571 GCF_000410615.1 Novosphingobium sp. B-7
CCACACCGACAATTGCGTGAGGGGAAATCGCAGAAAACCGGCCCTTTTTGTAGCATTTTCAGGTCTCCTGTCCTATAGGGGCAGGCATGCGGTTCGACCTTGATCGCCTTCCTACAGACCCTGTTCTCCTGCAGAAAATGCTGCGGGAGATGGCGCAGGCTATGGAGGTGGATCGGGATGAACTGAAGGTTGCGAAGCAGACCGTCAAAGCCCAGGGCCTGACCATAGAAAAGCTGGAGCATCGTCTCGCACGGCTGCTGCGCGTTCAGTTCGGGCGCAGTTCCGAGAAGATGGACGGCGCGCAACTGCGCATGATGTTCGAAGACGTTGAGGCCGTCCCCGAGCCAGCCAATGATGATGCTCCCGCAGCAGCAGCGTCAAAGCCGGAACGCAAGGCTGGCACCCGCGCGCCAATCCCGGCGCATATACCGCGCCTGACGGCCGAGCATCGCCCGGAACCGTGCGGCTGCGGCGGGGTGGAGACCGTCATCTGCGAAGATGTCACCGAGGTGCTGGATTATGTTCCGGCCCGCTTCCGTGTCCTGCGCCATGTTCGCCCACGAATTGCTTGCCGGTCGTGCGAGACGATCCGACAGGCGCCTGCCGTCGATCTGCCCCTGCCCAAGGTGATGGCCAGCAGCGCGCTGCTCGCTCATCTGATGGTCAGCCGCTTCGTTGACCATCAGCCTTGGCACCGCCAGTCGGTGATCCTGCGGCGGCAGGGCGTAAACATTGATCGTGATGTGATGGGCCGCTGGGCCCGCAAGCTGGCCTGGTTGATGGCCCCGCTTGGCGAGCGCCTGCTGGCCCACATTCTCAAAGCCCCCAAGATCCATGGCGACGAGACGCCGGTCACCTTGCTGATGGGCGAAGATGGCAGTCACACTGCCTATTTCTGGGTCTATTTGCGCGATGGCCGCTCCAGCGGCGACATGACCCCGCCTGCCGTGGCCTTCCGCTTCACGACCGGGCGCGGCGGCGAGCATCCCGCCGCCCATCTTGCCGGATACGAAGGTTTCCTTCAGGCCGATGGCTATGGCGGCTACAACGTCTTGTACCGCAACCCCAAAACCAAAGCCCCGCGCAGCGTGATAGAGGTTGGATGCTGGGCGCATGCACGGCGTAAATTTACCGACATTCTGGCCAAGAACCCGTCGCCGATCGCGGCGGAGGCCGTCGTGAGGATCGGTGAGTTGTTCGCGATCGAGCGCGACATCAACGGCGCGCCACCCGACGAACGGCGACGGATCCGCCAGCAACAGGCCGCCCCGAAACTAGCTGCCCTGCGGCCATGGCTTGAAGCACAGATGCGCGGGTTGTCTTCAGACAGCGCGCTGGCCAAGGCATGCCGCTATCCGCTCAATCGCTGGATGGCGATGACCCGCTATTGCGACAATGGCCTGCTCGAGATCAGCAATAATTTGGTCGAGAATGCCCTGCGCGGTGTTCCCCTCGGCCGCCGCAACTGGATGTTCGTGGGCTCGACCAGGGGCGGCGATGCCTCGGCGCTGTTCTATTCACTCGTCGAGACCTGTCGCCTGAACGGTGTGGAGCCCGAGGCCTGGTTCACC
>NZ_KE148504.1:0-1941 GCF_000410615.1 Novosphingobium sp. B-7
CCAAGGCGGCTCCCGCGCCGGCCAAGCCCGCCGCGACCCCGGCGGCGCCCACGGCCGGTGCGTCACCGGTGATCCAGCCGCTTCCGCTGGATGAGAATGCCGATGTGACCGGCAGTAGTGGCCCGGCCGATCCGCTCGATTCGATCGATCCCGGCACGCTCGATGCGCTGATCGCCAAGGCCCAGCCCAAGTACGATATTCCGCCCAGTGCCCAGCGCAGCCTGGCGCGGGTCGGGGTGATCGACCAGGTCGACGGCGGGTTTCCGGCCACGTCCACGCATTATCTCAACGGCCCGTTCGTGGAGCAGTTGCTCAACCACATGCGCGGGCCGATGGTGTCGCGCTGGGGGCATATCCTGGTGCGCCGCGCGCTGATGAGCCGCATGGATACCCCGGTGGGCATGAACGGCGCGGATTGGGCCGCCCTGCGCGCTGGGCTGCTGCTGCGCATGGGTGAGGCTGATCCCGCGCGCGCCATGGTGCAGTCGGTCGACAGCGGCTTTTTTACGCCTGGCCTGGAAGACGCCGCGATGGGGGCATTCCTGGCCACGGCCGACCCGGTCGGGCTGTGCCCGATCACTGCGCTTACCGCCGCAGGGCGGCAGGGCATGCAGTGGGACCTGACCCGCGCGATCTGTTCTGGCTTTACCGGCGATGGGCCGCCGGCGATGGCGCAGCTTGATCGCCTGATGCGCCGCGGCGGCACCGACAAGATCGATATCCTGCTGGCGCAGAAGTTGGCCGGCGCCACCTCTGCCACGCGCCGCGCGGTCAACATCGAATGGAAGGATGTCGATCAACTGACGCCGTGGCGCACCGGCATGGCTTTTGCAGTCGGGATCGAACCGCCGCAGAACCTGCGCGAGCAGGCCTGGGCCGATTACGCGGTGCTGGCCGTGCGTGCGCCCATGCTGCCGCTACCGGCACGCTGCGCTGCAGCCGATGTGGCCGCCGGCCGGGGCATCCTGTCGAGCGCGGCGATGGTTGACCTCTACAGCCAGCTTGCCGAAATCAACGCCCAGGACGGGGCCGACCAGGACAAGACCTGGGGCCCGCTGGCCGACAAGCTGCGCACCGCCTATACCGCTCCTGAGGCCGCAGACCGCTTGGCCGCGATCAAGGCGCTGTGGGGTTCGGCCGACAATCCCGATCGGGCCTATTCGCGCCTGGTGCTCACGGCTTATGCCGCCGCGCGCATGCTGCCCAGCCCCGATCTGGCAGGCGATGCCGGGGGCCTGATTGCCTCGATGTTGACCGCTGGCCTCGATGCCAATGCCGCGCGGTGGAGCGGTGTCGTCGCCGTGGGCAGTGAACCCTGGGGCCTCATTGCCCTGTCCGCCCCGGCCAAAAGCACGGCGATCGGCAACGCCGCGCTGGAATCCTTCCAGAGCGGCGATGACAGCAGCGGCGCGCTGCGTTCGCAGTTCCTGCTGGCCGGGCTGATGGGCCTGGGCCGGGTGGACGATGCCACGGCCAATGCCTTTGCCGGCAAGCTCAAGATCAACATGGGCCGGCAAACGCGCTGGACCCGCGCGATCGATGATGCCGCCCAATCCGACAATCCCGCGCTGGTCGCGCTGCTCGCCGGCTTTGGCATGCAGGCGCAAAGCTGGGACAAGATGACGGCGGTGCACCTCTATCACATCGTTTCGGCGCTGCGCCGCGTCGGCCTGGATGGCGAGGCGCGGATGATCGCCGCCGAAGCGGTGGCGCGGGTGTGAAGGCACGGTTGTGAACAGGCGCGGCGCCGGCCCGGCCTCTCCGGCGGTGGCGGCGTTCCTGGCGATGATGGCGGCCGAACGCGGCGCGGCAGCGAATACGCTCGCCGCCTATGCGCGCGATCTTGCCGGCGCGGAAAGCGTGGTCGGCAATCTGGTTACTGCTGATGTCGAGGCGCTGACCGGCCTGGCGCAAACCTGGGCCGAACTTGCCCCGGCCAGC
>NZ_KE148504.1:2074-2363 GCF_000410615.1 Novosphingobium sp. B-7
ATGCGGAAATCGGCCGGTTTCTGGAAACGGCAGAAGCGGATGCGGCCGCCGGCACGCCCGAGGGTGTGCGGCTGCTGGCACTGGTCGAACTGCTCTATGGTTCGGGCCTGCGCGCCACCGAGCTGGTCTCGCTGCCGCTGGCCGCGCTGCCGCGCGATGTGCCGTTCCTGGCGATCACCGGCAAGGGTGGGCAACAACGCCTGGTGCCCGTGTCCACCCGGGCGCTGGCCGCCCTGCGGCGCTGGTTGGCGGTGCGGCCGGGTGGTTCGCGTCATCTCTTTCCCTCGCC
>NZ_KE148504.1:2380-7067 GCF_000410615.1 Novosphingobium sp. B-7
CACCTGACGCGCGTGCGGCTGTTCCAACTGGTGCGCGATCTGGCGCTGCGCGCCGGAATCGATCCGGAAAAGGTCAGCCCGCACGTGCTGCGCCATGCCTTTGCCACCCATCTGCTGGAGGGCGGGGCAGACCTGCGCGTGTTGCAGACCCTGTTGGGCCACGCCGATATTGCCACCACCGAAATCTATACCCACGTGGATTCGGCCCGCCTGGTGGCGCTGGTGAACGAGAAGCACCCGCTCAGGCACCTTTGACCATGCGCGACCATTGACCAAACGGCCGCGTGTCCCTAGCGCAGGCGCCATGATTTCGTACCTCGAATTCGAAAAACCCGTCGCCGCCCTGGAAGCCCGCATCGCCGAACTGCGCGATACGGCTGCCGCCAGCGGTGAGCTGGATATCGCCGCCGAGATCCGTCGTCTTGAGACCAAGTCGGCCGAGCTTCTGGCCAACACCTATCGTGCGCTCTCGCCCTGGCAAAAGACCCAGGTGGCCCGCCATCCGGCGCGGCCGCACTTCCGCGACTATGTCGAGCGGATGTTCACCGGGTTCATGCCGCTGGGTGGGGATCGCCTCTATGGCGAGGATCAGGCGATCGTCGGCGGCTTTGCCCGTTTGGGCAATCGCCGCGTGATGCTGATCGGCCATGAAAAGGGCCACGATACGCAAAGCCGCATTCGCCACAATTTCGGCATGGGCAAGCCCGAAGGCTATCGCAAGGCGGTCCGCCTGATGGAAATGGCCAGCCGATTCGGCCTGCCGGTGGTCACCCTGGTCGATACCTCTGGCGCGTTTCCGGGCGTCGAGGCCGAGGAACGCGGCCAGGCCGAGGCGATTGCCCGCTCCACCGAAGCCTGCCTGGCGCTGGGCGTGCCGATGGTCGCCACGATCGTGGGCGAGGGCGGCTCAGGCGGGGCCGTGGCGCTGGCCAGTGCCGAGCGCGTGCTGATGCTCGAACACGCGGTCTATTCGGTGATTTCGCCCGAAGGCTGCGCCTCGATCCTGTGGCGCACGGCTGAAAAGGCACCCGAAGCGGCCGAGGCGATGAAAGTGACGGCGCAGGATCTGCTCTCGCTCGGCGTGATCGATCGCATCGTGCCCGAACCGGTGGGCGGCGCGCATCGCGATCCGGCCGCCACCTGCACCGCACTCGCCGCCGCGATCGGTGAAGAACTCGATCACCTGGCCGGCAAGAACGCCGATGCCCTGCGCGCCCTGCGTGCCGAACGGTTCCTGCGCATCGGCGCCTGATCCGCACAAGCCAGACATGAAAAGGCCGCCGGCATGATGCCTGGCGGCCTTTTTCGTGCCGGCCGTCTGGTGCTGCTGACAGAAAAGGGGCGGAAAAAGGCCCCCGCCTTCTTCCGCCCCTTCCTGTTGCTCACCCGGCGTGTTTCGCCGGGCGACGGCGCCTCTTAGAGGTGGCCGTCCGAAGCGTTGTTCATGTCGTTCGACACGAGGTTGAAAGTGTTGCCAAGCGAGTTGCCCAGCGCGCCCATGGCGGTGATGGCAGCAACGGCGATCAGAGCGGCGATCAGGCCGTATTCAATGGCGGTGGCGCCTTCTTCGTTGCGGAACAGGTCGCGGACGAGCTTCATAAATTCTACTCCTGAAGAGATCTTCTTTTCCCGGCCCGCCTCGGTTTTGCGTCACGCTGCGGACAATGCTGTCTCTAGGCAGTAAAACCTAAAATGCGCTTAATGCCGATTGGCCGCAGCCACCGCTGCATTGTCGATAATGTGCCAAAGACGGTAGAGTTGATTGGTAAACGCGTTGAGCCCGAAAACGATCGACAGGCCCAGTGCGCCCACCAGCAGGCCATATTCCACCAGCGTCACCGCCTCGCTTTCGCGCGCGACCCTGCGCAAGAAGTTCTTCATGTCTTGGCCCCATCCACCTGTGCATCTTTCCGCTTACCGGCACATGGCCTAAGAAACCGTTGCCGGCATGACTGGCGGTTTGCCCTTATGTTTTGCCGGATCGGATTAACCAATGTCAGCTACACTTGCCTCGCCCCTGCCGCACCAGGCATCCGCGCCGCTGCTGGTCGTCGCTGCAGCGCTGGTAGCGGGCGAGGGCAGCGAAGCCCGCCTGCTGTTGCAGCAGCGCCCGCTGGGCAAGCATCACGGCGGGCTGTGGGAGTTTCCCGGCGGCAAGGTGGAGCCAGGTGAGACGCCGGCAGCGGCCCTGGCGCGCGAGTTGGCAGAAGAGCTGGGAATTGCCGTCGATCCTGCCGATCTGGCGCCGTTGACCTTTGCCGTGCACGAGGCGGCCGCCAGCGGGCGTGATCTGGTCCTGCTGCTCTATCGCTGCCACGCCTGGCGCGGTACGCCCGTGGCCGAAGAAGGGGCGGCGCTGCAATGGGTGGATGGGGCAGCCCTGCGCAGTTTGGCCATTCCCGAAACCATGCCGCCGCTCGACATTGCACTGTGTATAACTGCACAAAATTTGCTCGGCGCCTGAACAAGGCGCTTGCCAACCTGCGCTGTGTGACATAGAGGCGCGGCTCCCCGGCACCCGTAGCTCAGCTGGATAGAGCATCAGACTACGAATCTGAGGGTCGGACATTCGAATCGTTCCGGGTGCGCCATTCTCCTTTCAGGGGCGTGGGGCAGGGGAAGGCCTTCACTGGCCATACATGGCAGGCACCCGTAGCTCAGCTGGATAGAGCATCAGACTACGAATCTGAGGGTCGGACGTTCGAATCGTTCCGGGTGCGCCATACCTTTCCATTGGAAAGGCGCCTGCATGGGTACCCGGCAGGCACGACATTGGCAGGCACCCGTAGCTCAGCTGGATAGAGCATCAGACTACGAATCTGAGGGTCGGACGTTCGAATCGTTCCGGGTGCGCCACTCCCTTATCATCACGCTGCAGCACGATCCGCCCAAGCCGGCGCCTGTCTCGGGCGGCCGGTCGCATTGGTGTTTGCAGCCGCGGCCGCAACGCCACGATCCGGCCTGTGGTTGTGCGCGGCGCCATCCTCTTCGGCTGTCACTACGCAAACCCCGATTTGACGCACCGGGCAAATCATGCTGGCTTCGTGGCTTGTTTGGCGTGGAAAGGGCGGCGCGCATGGTGCGGCTTCCGCGTCGTTTCAGGGTGCATTGCAATGCCGCATTGCAGCGATTTTTCGTTATACTAGTATAAATCCCGAGAAACCGCGTTTTCGCTGCATCAATTGTCGTCTTGGCCGCTGTTGGCCGTTGCGCAAGGCGCGATCATGGTTCAATGGGAGAGCCGGTTTTGCGAATACGCAGAGCCTTGAGGCAGCCAGAATAAGGATATTGAGACTTGGCCAAGTCCGCCAGGCCGCGTGCCGCCAATCCCCGCTCCTCCGCCCCCAAGCCTGCTGTTGTGGCCGCGTCGGTTCCCGACGCGTCGGCCGCGCTGAGCAGTCCGGTCGAGGACGATGCCACCTTCGCTCTGCGCAGCCTTCAGCAGTCGCACGCGAACAACAAGCGCTATGATGCGTCGGACGCCGAACTGCTCAAGTTCTATGAGCAGATGGTGCTGATCCGCCGCTTCGAGGAAAAGGCGGGCCAGCTTTATGGCCTGGGCCTGATCGGCGGCTTCTGCCACCTCTATATCGGCCAGGAAGCCGTGGCGGTCGGTCTGCAGTCGGCGCTCAACGAGGGCCACGACAGCGTGATCACCGGTTATCGTGACCATGGCCACATGCTGGCCTATGGCATCGATCCCAAGGTGATCATGGCCGAATTGACCGGCCGCGGCGCGGGCATCTCGCGCGGCAAGGGCGGGTCGATGCACATGTTCTCGACCGAGCACAAGTTCTTCGGCGGCCATGGCATCGTCGGCGCGCAGGTCTCGCTGGGTGCAGGCCTGGCCTTCGGCCACAAGTATCGCGACGATGGCGGCGTGTGCATGGCCTATTTCGGCGATGGTGCGGCCAACCAGGGCCAGGTCTACGAAACCTTCAACATGGCCGCGCTGTGGAAGCTGCCGATCGTGTTCGTGGTGGAAAACAACGGCTATGCCATGGGCACCGCGGTCAAGCGCGGTTCGGCCGAAACCCATTTCTATCGCCGTGGCACGGCGTTCCGCATCCCCGGCATGCCGGTCAACGGCATGGACGTGCTCGAAGTGCGCCAGGCTGCCGAAGTGGCGCTGGAATATGTGCGCGGTGGCAATGGCCCGGTGCTGATGGAACTCAACACCTATCGCTATCGCGGCCACTCGATGTCCGACCCGGCCAAGTATCGCAGCCGTGAAGAAGTGCAGGAAATGCGCGACAAGCACGATCCGATCGAAGGCGCCAAGCAGGAACTGCTCAAGCGCGGCGTGACCGAAGAAGCGATCAAGGACATCGACAAGAAGATTCGCCAGCAGGTGGCCCAGGCCGCCGACTTTGCCGAAAGCTCGCCCGAGCCGGACATGGCAGAGCTGTATACCGACGTGCTGGTGGAGAAGTACTGAGATGGCAATTGAACTCAAGATGCCCGCCCTCTCGCCCACGATGGAAGAGGGCACGCTGGCCAAGTGGCTGGTGAAGCCCGGCGACACCGTCAAGTCTGGTGACATCCTCGCCGAAATCGAAACCGACAAGGCGACGATGGAATTCGAATCCATCGACGAAGGCACGATCGGCGAACTGCTGGTTTCCGAAGGCACCGAAGGCGTCAAGGTCGGCACCGTGATCGCCACGCTGCAGGGCGAGGACGAGCC
>NZ_KE148504.1:7080-8367 GCF_000410615.1 Novosphingobium sp. B-7
GGCTCCCGCTGCCGCGCCCGCCCCGGCGGCCGAAGCGGCCCCGGCCCCCGCTGCCGATCCCAAGGCCCAGGCTGCCGCCGCGATCGCGCCCAAGCATGACGCCAAGCCTGCGGCCGATCCGGAAATCCCGGCCGGCACCACGATGGTTCCCACCACCGTGCGCGAAGCCCTGCGCGACGCCATGGCCGAGGAAATGCGCGCCGATTCCGCCGTCTTCGTGATGGGTGAGGAAGTGGCCGAGTACCAGGGCGCCTACAAGGTGACCCAGGGCCTGCTCGAAGAGTTTGGCGACAAGCGCGTGATCGATACCCCGATCACCGAATATGGCTTTGCCGGCATTGGTGCGGGCGCCGCCATGGGTGGTCTCAAGCCCGTGATCGAGTTCATGACGTTCAACTTCGCCATGCAGGCGATTGACCACATCATCAACTCGGCGGCCAAGACCAACTACATGTCCGGTGGCCAGATGCGCTGCCCGATCGTGTTCCGTGGCCCCAACGGCGCCGCCGCTCGCGTCGGCGCGCAGCACAGCCAGAACTACGGCCCGTGGTACGCCGCAGTTCCCGGTCTTGTGGTCATTGCGCCCTATGACGCAGCCGATGCCAAGGGCCTGCTCAAGGCCGCGATCCGCAGCCAGGACCCGGTGGTGTTCCTGGAAAACGAACTCGTGTATGGCCGCACGTTCGATGTGCCGCAGCTTGACGATTTCGTGCTGCCGATCGGCAAGGCCCGCGTGGTGCGCGAAGGCAAGGACGTGACGATCGTCTCGTACTCGATCGGCGTGGGCTTTGCCCTCGACGCGGCGCAGCAACTGGCCGAGCAGGGCATCGATGCCGAAGTGATCGACCTGCGCACGCTGCGTCCGCTCGACAAGGAAACCGTGCTCGCCAGCCTCGCCAAGACCAACCGCATGGTCGTTGCCGAAGAAGGCTTCCCGGTCTGCTCAATCGCGTCGGAAATCATCGCCATCGCCATGGAAGAAGGCTTCGATCACCTCGATGCCCCGGTCCTGCGCGTGTGCGACGAAGACGTGCCGCTGCCTTATGCCGCCAACCTTGAAAAGGCCGCGTTGATCGACGCTGGCAAGATCGTGGCTGCCGTCAAGAAGGTCTGCTACCGCTAAGCGGTGGTGGCTGACCGGGGCGCAGGATCTCGCAGTGCATAATCCGGCAATGCAGGATCTGATCGATGGCTTGCCGCCGCTTGAACGGCTTGCGGCAAGCTATGCCCCGGCAGCCACACGCCCGCTGTGGATCGGCTATTTCGCGCTGGAACAGCGCCTGGCCG
>NZ_KE148504.1:8377-12235 GCF_000410615.1 Novosphingobium sp. B-7
CGCGGGATGGGCGCGACGCCATCATGATCCAGCTGCGGCTGGCATGGTGGCGCGATCGCCTGGGCGAGGATGCCGCCCGCTGGCCCAAGGGTGAACCCTTGCTGGCCATGCTTTCCCCCTGGAACCCGGCACGCCCCGCGCTTTCGGCGCTGGTCGATGGCTATGAGGCGCTGCACGTGGGCGAGGAAGGCACTGCGGCGCTTGATGAGGCCCGCGTGGGCGTGATGCTGGCGCTGGCCGGTCTGTCTGACATTGTCGATCTGGCGCCGGTGGACCGGGCCCCCCGCCAGTGGCGCGGCCTGGCGCTATCCACGCGCGGAACGGCGCCGCTGCCCCGCGCGATGCGGCCACTGGCGCTGCTACGGGGCATGGCCCTGCGCGGCGAGGGCGGCAGCCCGGCGCTGCGCTTCCTTGCGGCGCTGAGGCTTGGTCTGATCGGCCGCTGATCCTGCCAAATCGGTATCGCTTTCCCCTGTGAACGTCCGCCCGGGACCGTAAAATTGCGTAAACCGGGGGGTGGACATGAACAGGACGTTGGTGGGTGCTTTGGGCGCGCTGATGCTGGTGGCAGCGGGCGTTTTCTGGTGGCAAGGCCACGCTGCCGTGCAGAAAAACCCCGCGCTGGCCGCCGTCCCCAGCAGCGCACCGTCAGCCGAGGCGAGCGAGGACGATACCCTGCCCACCGCCGATGGTGACGGCTTGCAAGGCCCGGCCTTGCCACATGCCAGCGAGGCCAGCCGCGAGCAGCGCCGCTTCGACCGGTTCGACAAGGACCGCGATGGCCGCATCACCCGCAACGAACTGCTGGCCCCGCGGGCCAAGGATTTCCGCAAGCTGGATGTCGACGGCAACAACCTGCTCAGCTTTGACGAATGGGCGGTGAGCACCGAGAACAAGTTCAAGAGCGCCGATGCCAACGGCGATGGCGCGTTGACCCGCGCTGAGTTCGTCACCACCAAGCAGAAAACCAAGAAGGCGTCCTGCGCCTGCAAGTGATCAGGCCAGCGCGTGTAACACCGGCTCCAGTCCATCGAGCAGAACGCCAGGCCGATCGCGCTGCGGCAGGTCGCTGGCCGATTTCATCAGGCCGGTGGTCAGCCCCACGGCCATGGCGCCAGCGCCGTTGGCCATGCGCATTTCGAGGGCGGGATCATCGCCCACCACCACCATCGCGCCCGCGGCGCTGCGCGGCAGGCCCATGATCTGGCGGGCCACGTCAAAGGCCACGCGCGATGGCTTGCCCAGGATGCGCGCTCGCTTGCCGGTCATTGCCGTGAGCATCGCATTGATGGCAAAGCTCGATCCAATCGCGCGGCCCGTGGCCGTGGCAAAGAATGGTACGTTGCTGGCGGTAAACAGCCGCGCCCCGTGCCACAGCGAATCGCAGCCGGCCTCAAGCGCGGCAAAATCGAACTCGCGAAACCATCCGGTATAGACCGCATCGACGCGCTCTGCCGGTTCCGACGGATCGATCACGTCAAGCCCGATCGCCCGCAGCGGCGCGGCGCAGCCGGCATTGCCCAGCACCCGCACCCGCCGCAACCCCTGCGCGGCAAACCACGCGGCGGCCGATGCCGATGGCGTGAGCATCTGCGCATCGTCTACCGGAAATCCTGCATTGCGCAGCGATGCGGCATAGTCGGCCGGCGCCTTGGCCGTGCCATTGGTGAAGATCACATACGGCGTGCCGCGCTGGCGCAGCCGTTCCAGCAGGGCCACGGCATGGGGCAGGGCCTTGTGTCCGCCGCTCTTGGCGTCGCCCAGGGCAATCGTGCCATCCATGTCGAAGATGAAGCCGGCGGCATCGCGCAGACGCGCCGCATGATCATGGGAAAGGGCGGTCACAGGCTGGCTCCGGCATGAAGGGCGAGGCGAAAGCCGGGGCGTTCGACCACCAGGTTGCGTGCGTCGGGCTTGGCCGCCAATTGCCGCAGCAGGCTGAGCAGCGGCGCGGCCTCGGGCGTGTAGGTGGCGCGCGAGGGGCCTGCGGCCAGCATCGCATCGACCTGATCGCCCGGCATGACCGCGCGCAGCAGGAATTCCTCGTCCGGCAGGCCCTGGCCAAACTGGCGGCGCAGGTCGGCCAGGGTGGGAAACGCCGGCTCCCGCTCCAGTTCGCGCGCACGTGGCCGGTCCATGATCGTGGCCAGCACCGCCGGATCGATCGGCGAGGTGGGCTTGCCGAACTTGCCCAGGCAATAGCGGATCACCTGGTCTGAAACCTGGGCATAGCGATGGCTGCCGATCACATTGAACAGCGCCTGGTTCATGACCATCTGCGGAAACGGCGTGACCATGATGGGATAGCCCAGTTCGGCGCGCACTTGCCCGGTTTCGGCAATCACGGCCTCCATCCGGTCGGCCAGGCCCAGTTCGGCCAGTTGCCGCGCCGTGGTCGTCATCACCCCGCCGGCGATCTGGTGGCGCAGGAAACTGGCATCGAAATTCTGCGGCGCGCCCGGCGGCAGGCCTTCGGCCAGAGCCACGCGCTGCCAATAGCGAGTCAGGCGCGTGAGCGCGTTCCGGTCGATCTCCACGCTGTGGCCGGCATCCTCAAGGTTGGCGAGCATGCGGTTCGCCTCGGGCAGCGATGAGCCATCGCCACCCGGGCCAACGCCCACATGCACGGCGCTGATGTCCAGGCGCGCTGCCTCCAGGCTGGAAAGCATGCCCTGGCCGATCGTGGTATGGGCGTGGATTTCCAGCGGCTTGGCGCCGATCACGGCCTTTACCGCCGGCACCAGCGTGCGCACCCGGTCCACCGACAACAGCCCGCCCGGGTCCTTGATATAGAACAGGTCGATATCGGGGCATTGCGCCAAGGCGCGGGCGAAATCGGCGTAGAACGCGTCGGTATGGATCGAAGACAGCGTGAAGGTGAGCGCGGCCATGACCTGCGCCCCGCCTTCCTGCTTTACCAGCCGCGCCGCTTCGATCACGGCGGGCACCTCGTGCATCGGATCGAGCAGCACGAAGCGGCCCACGCCATTGGCCTGCAGCGTGCGATAGACCACCGCCATGAAATCGGGATCGGCCTGCTGCCAGGCGATGAAACGCAGGCCCGTGGTGATGAACTGCAACGGCGTGGTCGGCATGGCGGCGGCCATGCGCCGCAGCCGTTCCCAAGGATTGTTGCGGAAATAGCGGACAGCCACGGCCATATGGCTCGACGAGGTGAAATCCACCGCGGCAAAGCCGCAGGCCTGCGTAAGCGACGCGGCCTGGAGCATGTGCGCGGTGTGCAGGCCGGTGGCGCCCCACAGGCTCTGGTTGCCGTCGCGCATGGTCACATCGACAAGGCGGATCGCGGTCATGGCTTGGATCCCGTAAGATTGAGGCCGGCAAGAAAGCCGGTGTCCACCCCGCCGGCGACAAAGCGCGGATCGGCCAGGATGCGGCGATGAAGCGGTGCCGTGGTCGGCAGCCCGTCGATCCGCAGGTGCTGGAGTGCCGCCGCCATGCGCGCCACGGCTTGTTCGCGCGTGGGACCATGAACGATCAGCTTGCCCAGCAGCGAATCGTAGAATGGTGGAACCTCGCCGCCGTTGGCGATGTGGCTGTCCACCCGGATGCCCGGCCCCGCCGGCCAGGCCGCGCGCGCCACGACGCCGGGCGCCGGGCGGAAATCGGCGTCGGGATCTTCGGCATTGACACGCACCTCGATCGCATGGCCATGGGGCCGCACCATGGCCTGGGTCAGCCGCAGGGGATGCCCCATCGCCACCAGCAACTGCTGTTCCACCAGATCGACGCCGGTGATTGCCTCGGTCACCGGATGCTCCACCTGGATGCGGGCATTGAGTTCGAGGAAGTAGAACGAGAAATCATCCGCATCGACGAGGAATTCGGCCGTGCCCG
>NZ_KE148504.1:12580-30389 GCF_000410615.1 Novosphingobium sp. B-7
CCTTGAGGAGCAGGGGATAGCCGGTTTCCTGCGCGCGGGCGGTCACGTCTTGCGCGGTCTCCGCCGGACCGCCGGGCAGCACGGGCAGTCCGGCCGCCAGCGCGAGTGCCCGCGCGGCCAGCTTGTCGCCCATGCCTTCCAGCGTCTGCACCGCCGGGCCAACGAAGATCATCCCGACCTCGGCCACCGCGCGGGCAAACGCCGCGTTTTCAGAGAGGAAGCCATAGCCGGGATGCACTGCGTCGCAGCCATGCTCCACCGCTGCCGCCACCACCCGGTCGATCGCCAGATAGCTTTGCGGCGAAGGACCGGGGCCCAGCACCGCCGTGGCACCAGCCAGGCGCGCCGGGAGAGAGGTGCTGTCTGCTTCCGAGACGCCAAGGACGGTCGCAATCCCCATGGCATGGGCGGTGCGCAGCACGCGCAAGGCGATCTCGCCGCGATTGGCGATGAACAGGCGTTTGATCGTCATGACGGATGCTTTCAGGTTAGGCGCACGAGCGGGGTGCCCTTGGCCACGAGTGCGCCATTGGCGGCCAGTACGGCTACAACGGTTCCCGCGCGCCCGGCATGGACCGGGTTCATCAGCTTCATGGTTTCGACGATACCCACCACCGTATCGGGCATAATGGCGTCTCCCACAGCGACGAACGGCGGCGCGCCGGGCTGTGGCGCATGATAGAACGTGCCGGGCAGCGGGCTGGCGATCAGGTCGGGATCGGCCGCCGCTTCGCCGGCTGTCTCGGCGCTGGCCGGGCCAGCACCCGCCGATCCATCGCCCGCCCATTGCCATTCCTGGGTCAGGCCGCCATCGCCGCCACCGTCCTGGTCTGCCCCGCGTGACACGCGCAGGCGAAAGCGGCGGGTGGAAAGATCAAGCTCGCGATAGCCCGAATGCGCCAGGATCTCGGCAATCTCGGCCACATCTTCGGCGGTCAATGGCAGGTCTGGAGTCATCTTGGTCCCTTTGGACGGATTAGGCCACGCACGCCGGCGCGTCGGCCAGCAGCGCCCGCGCCGTGGCGATCACGGCATCGGAAAAGGCTTCATCGTTGAAGTGCGCGTCCACGGCGGTGACGGGCACATGCGGCGGCATCACCTCGCGCAGGTATTGCGCAAAGGGGCCGGGCACCGATCGGTCCATGATGTGGCCGGCGGGGCTGTCATGGTTGGAAAAGCCGTGCAGCGGCGTGATCACGCGGACCGGCCCCTGCGCATCGCGCACATTGGCGGCCAGGTGATCGGCCAGCTTGCGCAGGTCCTCGATCGTGGTGCGTACGGCGGTCAGCTGCGGATTGTGTTCGTGATAGCGCCGGCCAGGAAACTGCGCGCGCGCCGCGTCGATCGGTCCGGCGATGATGAAATCGGCATTGCCCGGCGCCAGGATCGTGGGAATGCCGCGCGCCAGGGCCGCCTTGCCGCGATCCGGGCCGCTGTCGGCCAATCCCCCCATCAGGTGATCGAGGATTTCGGTCTGCGACAGATCGAGCACCAGGGCCACGTCCTTGGCCTGGGCCAGGCCATCCAGCGTCGGCCCGCCCGCGCCAGAGGAATGGAACACCATCACTTCGCAGCCATCGCGCTCCAGCGCCTCGCGGATGCGACGCACAGATGCTTCGGTCGTGCCCAGCGTGGTGATCAGCACCAGCGGCTTTTCGGCCGGGGCGTTGCGGTCATAACCGCGCGCCATGCCGGCAACGGCGCGCGCGGCGTTGCCAAAGACATCGCGGCTGATGGTGTTGAGGCCAGAGATATCGGTCACCGCGTTCATCATCGCGATGTCCTTGATGCCCATGTAGGGCTTGGTGAAACCCGAGGCCATGGTCGAGACGATCAGCTTGGGCAGGCCATAGGGAAACGTCTGCATCAGCGCGCCGGCCAGGGCCGAACCCATCGACCCGCCGACGGCAAGGATGCCGGAAATCGGCTCGCGCGCATCCCAGGCGTGGGCGGCGGCGATCGCGCCCTTGATCATGGCCGCCTGGCACTTGCCCTCGTGGCCCAGGGCGCGCACCTCGGCAATGGTCATGCCGGCTGCGGCGGCGACGTCTTCCGGCGCAATTTCCGCGCCGCCCAGGGTGCGCCGGACGCTGGGATCGAGGTGCACCACGCGTACGCCTGCCGCTTCCAGCGCGGCACGGGTGAAGCGGGCCTCTTCCTCCTTGGTATCCTGCGTAATGACAAGCAGCACGCTGGGCGCTGTGGCGCCTTGGCTCTGGGTCATGGTCGGTTCTCTCCCTCGGCCTTGATGTTGCGCCAATGGATTTGACTTTGCCACCGGCTGCGCCATTCTTCCGTTTCACAAGATGAAACCATAACGAGCCGCAGCAGCGGTCGGGAGACAGGATGCAGGATCGGAAGGTGAAGACCGTCCGCGCGTTGGAGCGTGGCCTGGATGTCTTGCTGCAGGTGCAGGCCCGCCGCGCGGCCAGCCTGCATGAAATGCACGTGGCGCTGGGCCTGCCCAAGGCGACGTTGCTGCGCATGCTGCAGACGCTGGGCCAGAAAGGGCTGATATGGCAGCGGCTTGCCGATGGCGCCTATCTGCCCCACGTCGATGCCCGGGCGCGTTCGCAGGCGCTGACGCTGGAGCATGTCGCCGAGGTGGCCTCGCCCTGGCTCAAGGCACTGTCGACGCGCGTCTCGTGGCCATCGGTGCTCGCCATGCCGCGCCTCGATCACATGGAGATCGTGGAAACCAACAGCCCGCTGTTCCGACTCGATTCGGCCACGCTCGGCCCGGTTGGCGTCAAGCTTTCCTATATCCACACCGCCACCGGGCGGGCCTATCTCGCCGCCTGCCGCGAGGAAGAGCGCGAGGCGATCATCACCCGCCTGCGCCCGCGCAACCCGCAGGAGGGGAGCGAGGCCGATCTGCGCGCGATTCTCGCGGAGACACGGGTGCGAGGGTATGCCGCGCGCGAGCCGCTGCACCCATGGCCGGATCGGTCGAGGCAATTGGTGCTGCGCGACGGGCGCCGATCGATGGCCGTGCCGATCCTGCTGGATGGTGCGCCGGTGGCTTCGATCAACATCACTTGGCCGGCCAAGCGCGGCACCGATGATGCGGTCATGCTGCGCCATCTGGGTGCGCTCAAGCATACCGCACGCGAAATCGCCATGGCGATCGAACGCGCGGCCTTGGCGGCAGAAGGGCGGGCGCCAAGCGGCGCGATCATGGCCCAGTTTGCCGCAGGGACTACGAAATGCGTTTCACCTGGTGAAAATAGTTAGTCTAGCTGATTAATTTGCCCGTCGCCTGTGCCATGATTGGCAACAAGGCGTAAGAAGCAGACCATATGCCATGGGGGAGATGGACGGCTATATGCGGCAATGGCTTATCCGCAAGGGCGCGCAATCGCTTGACGACATGGCGCTGGTCAACGTGCCGGAGCCGCAGCCTGGCCCTGGCGAAGTGGCGGTGCGCGTGCGGGCCTGCTCGCTCAACTATCGCGATCAGTTGATCCCGCTGGGCCACTATTTCGGCGGCGCAGTCGATCGTGACACCGTGCCGCTGTCTGACGGCGCGGGAGAAATCGTGGCGGTGGGGGAAGGGGTGGCCGGCCTGGTGGTGGGTGACCGCGTCGCTGGCCTGTTTTTCCAGAACTGGGACGATGGACCGCCCAATCCCGGCTCCGGTCCCGCGCTCGGCGCGCCGCCCGCCACCGGCATGCTGCAGGATGTGGTGGTGCTGCCGGCCCACGGCGTGGTGCCCATCGCCGCCAGCCTGTCGTTCGAGGAAGCGGCCTGCCTGCCCTGCGCCGGGGTCACCGCCTGGCACGCCTTGATGGAAGGGCCAAGGCCGGTCGGGCCGGGGCGTTCCGTGCTGGTGCTGGGCACCGGCGGGGTTTCGCTGCTCGCCGCGCAGATCGCGCTGGCGGCCGGGGCGCGGGTGATCGCCACGTCATCGTCCGATGAAAAGCTGGAGCGCGTGCGGGCCATGGGCGTGCACGAAACGATCAATTACCGCACCACGCCCGATTGGGGCGTGCGCGCGGCAGAGCTTGCCGGCGGCGGGGTGGACCATGTCGTCGAAGTGGGCGGTGCCGGCACCCTGGCGCAAAGCATCCAGGCGGTCGGCTTTGCCGGCGAGATCGCGCTGATCGGCGTCTTGACCCGCAGTGGCGATACCAGCCCGCACGGGCTGATGATCAAGGGGGCCAGCCTGCGCGGAATCTTTGTCGGCTCGGCCGGCATGGCGCGCCGGCTTAACCAGTTCATCGATGCCCACGGCATCACGCCGGTGATCGATCGCCGCTTTGCCATGGAGCAGGCGCGCGAGGCCTGGGAGTATCAGGCATCGGCAGGGTTGTTTGGCAAGGTCGTGATCACGGTGTGATCGCCGGCCTTGGGCCAGAGCAGGCGTGACGCGGCCCGATAGCGGCCGGCGCGCCAAGGGAAGAGGATGCGCGCATGGTGCGACGCCGGGTTTCCGGCGGTGGGCGCGTGCGCAAGGGGAAAGGACACGCCGTTGGACCAGCTTACGTCTGCCGTCACACCGGCCGCCACGCTCGGCTATGGCCAGCCGATCGGCGGAATTTGCCAGACTGCGTTCGTGGTGCGCGATATCAACGCCGCGATCGACCACTTCATCCGCGATTGCGGGGCAGGGCCATTTTTCCTGCTACCCCATTTCCTGACCGAGGGGCAGGTCTATCGCGGCACGCCGTCCACCGCCGACGTGGCGATCGCCATGGGTTTTGCCGGGCACATGCAGATCGAATTGATCCAGCCGCTCGATGATAACCCGTCGGTCTATCGCGAAACGATCGAGGCGCGCGGCCATGGCTTCCACCACGTTGGCATTGCCTGCCGCGATGTCGATGCGGCGCTGCCCGGCTACCTGCAACGCGGCTATACCATGGCCTTTCGCGCCCCGGTGCCCACGGGGGGCGCTGTCGCCTATCTCGAAGGGGGGCATGATGGCGCGCCGGGCTTTGTCGAACTGATCCCCGCCACGCCCGACATGGACCGCCATTTCACCGCGATGTGGCAGGCATCGCGCGGGTGGGACGGCAGCGATCCGGTAAGGCCGTTCCTGTGAGCGGGCGGGCCCACGCGCCGGCGCGCGCCAGCAGCGGCTATCAGGTCTGGGTGACCGGTCTGCTCAGCCTCAATTTCGGCATCCTGTTCTTCGATCGCAACGCGCTCAACTTTCTCATGCCGTTCGTCCAGCCCGATCTGGGCCTGTCGAACACGCAGGTTGGGCTGTTTTCCTCGGCCCTCTCGCTCACCTGGGCCTTGTCGGGCTTTGTCGTGGGGCGCGTTTCGGATCGGCTCGGCGCGCAAAAGGCCGTGGTGGTGGTTGCCACCTTGGCGTTTTGCCTGTGCTCGGTGGTGTCGGGCTTTGCCACTTCGTTCCTCATGCTGCTTGGCGCCCGTCTGCTGATGGGCGCGGCCGAAGGTGGCGTCATGCCCGTCAGCCATGCCATGATCGTGGGCGAGGTATCGCCGGAACGGCGGGGCATGGCGATGGGCGTGGCCCAGAACCTGGGCTCCAATCTGCTCGGCTCGGGGCTCGCGCCGATCCTGCTGGTGCCACTGGCGGTCGCCTATGGGTGGCGTGAGGGGTTCTACCTGGCAGCGGCGCCAGGCGTGATTACTGCGGCGCTGATCTGGTTCACCCTGCGTGAACCGCCTGCGGTTGAGCATCATGACGATGCGCCGCGCGTGACGCTGCGCGCCGCGTTTGCCCACCGCAACGTGGTGCTGTGTGCGCTGATCGCGATCCTGCTGGTGTCCTATCTGGTGGTGTGCTGGGCGTTCATGCCGCTGTTTCTCACCAAGGGGCGCGGGTTCGATCCGGGCACGATGGGCTGGCTCATGGCCACGCTGGGCATTTCGGCGGGGATCGGCAGCTTTGCCGTGCCGGCGCTGTCCGATGCCATTGGCCGCCGCCCGGTGATGATCGCCTTTTCGTTCCTGGGTGCGATCCTGCCGCTGGGCGCCATCTACTATGGCGGCTCGGCCTGGCTCTTGGGCGCCATCTTCTTCTTTGGCTGGGCGCTCAACGGCCTGTTCCCGATGTTCATGGCCACGATCCCGGCCGAAAGCGTCGACCCGCGGCTGACCGCCACCCTGACCGGCGTGGTCATGGGCATCGGCGAAGTGCTGGGCGGGGTGCTCAGCCCGTTTCTGGCCGGCTTCCTGGCCGATGCCTATGGCCTGGCGGCGCCGGTGTGGCTGATGCTCGTGCTGTGCCTGGCGGCCGGTGTGCTGGCGCTGGGCCTTGAGGAAAGCGCACCGCGCGTGCTCGCGCGGCGGGCGGCATCGGGCCGCCATCCCGTAACACCGGGGGTCGTGCCAAGCGCCTGATCTTGTTCTCGTTGGGGGAGCTCACGCCGATGAATGCCGTGCAACGCTACGCCACCGATGCCATCGCGCCCGACCAGCGCCTGTCGTATTGGAATGACCTGGTCGATCGCATCTATTCCGGCACTTATGTGAAAACCCAGGGCCGCGATTTCGTGGGCGAAATGTGGTCATGGACGGTGGGTGACCTCGCCATGATCCGCCCGCGCTCGACCGCGTCGTTCGTGGGGCGGCAGGGTGATCAGGCCACGACCGAGCGGTTGATCCTGCACCTGCAATGCCGGGGCCGCAGCCTGCATCGCCAGGGGCAGGCGGAAAGCCTGCTCGAAGCCGGCGATTTCGTGATCGGATCGCCGCACCAGTCCTACACGCTCGATCTTTCCGCGCATGAACTGCTGGTGGTAGAGTTCCCGCGCGCGCCGCTCGCCGAACGGGTGCCGGGCCTCGATGACATGCTCAGCCGCCGCCTGTGCGGGGCCAGTCCGGGCGGCCGGGTATTCCACGATTTCCTGCGCTCGCTGTGGCACCAGGGCGATCAGAGCGGGCAGGACATGGCCTGGCAGCAGGGCGTGAGTGCCGTGTTCTATGACCTCGCCGCGCTCGCCATGCGCGGCGCCACCCATCCTGAAGAGCGCGTGACCGACCATGCCTTGCGCGACAAGGTGGTGGCGCTGGTCGATGCCCATCTGGGCGATCCGGCGCTGCGCACGCAGACCCTCGCTGATGCCTGCCACACCTCGGTCCGCACGGTGCAGAACGTGTTTGCCATGATGGGCACCACGCCCAGCGCCTATATCCTCGAGCGGCGCCTGCAGCGCGCGGCCGATCGCATTACCGGCAGCCCTGGCGCCAGCATCACGCAGATCGCATTCGAAATGGGATTTAACGACAGCGCCTATTTCGCGCGCTGTTTTCGCCAGCGCTTTTGCGTGGCGCCGCGCGAATGGCGTGCTGGCAATTGAACCTTGCCGGCTGAATTGTTCGGGCGCGCTGAATTTTTCGGGGTGGTTGCGCCAGAATCCTGATCGGCTTGCGCACCAATGCAAGCGCAGATCACCCCGAACACCTACCATCGTTCACAGCGGATCGGATGTCAGGGGAATCCGGGCACAACCCGCATCGAAAAAAGGGAGAGAGACCATGAAGTTCGCACCGGTATCGGTGGGCGCACTGGCCATTGCACTGGCCAGCCCGGCCATGGCGCAGGAAGCGCCACAAGGTCAGGCTGCGCCGCAGGCAGAGGCGCAGAGCGGCAACGGGGGCATCCAGGAAATCGTCGTGACCGCGCAGAAGCGTGCGGAAAACGTCCAGGATGTGCCGATCGCCATCAGCGCCTTCACCGCAGCGGCCCTGCAGGAGCGCGCGGTGACCAGCGTTTCCTCGCTCTCGAACATCGCGCCCAACGTCACGCTTGATGCCGGTACGCCGTTTTCGGGGTCAAGCCAGGTGCTGGCGGCCTATATCCGCGGCATCGGCGCCAACGATTTTGCCTTCAACATCGATCCGGGCGTGGGCATCTATCTTGACGGCGTCTATCTTGCCCGCTCGGTCGGCGCGAACCAGGACCTGCCCGATGTCGAGCGCGTCGAAGTGCTCAAGGGGCCGCAGGGCACGCTGTTTGGCCGCAACACGATCGGTGGCGCCATCTCGATCGTCACGCACGATCCGGGCGATACGTTCCGCTTTGTCGGCAGCGCGATGACCGGCAGCTACAGCCTGTTCAGCGCCAAGGGCACGGTCGACATGCCGCTGGCCGACAAGCTGTCCTCGTCCTTGAGCTTTGCGATCACCAAGCGCGATGGCTACCTGCATCGCATTCCCTATCCGGGCGCCAACAACTATGCGTTCGATCCGATCACCTCGCTCAAGGCGGCCGGTTACGGCAACCAGGGCTACGGCACCGAAGGGGGCGACAATACCTGGAACCTGCGCGGCAAGATCCGCTACAATGGCGCCACGTTCCGCGCGACTCTGACCGGGGATTACAGCCGCACCGATACCTCGCAGATCGCCAACAAGGTGATCACCACCTTCCCGGCGGTGTTTGCCGGCACCTATAACTGCGCGATCGCCGGCAATCCCACCACCACCGTGGGCGGCGTTACCGGCCCGTGCGACAGCTTCATCGGCGGGCCGCCCTCGGCCGCCTATCTCTATCGCCGCGGCGGGCTCAACTCGATCCTCGATCTGCCCGCGATCTATGGCGTCAACACCGACAACAATCCTGACAACAACCGGCTGCCCTATGACAATCGGTTCGTCACCAACAACATCGACACGTCCTATGCCAACGGCAACAACTTCAACAAGTTGAAGCAGGGCGGCGCCGCGCTGACGCTCGATTTCGATCTGTCTGACACGGCCTCGATCAAGTCGATCACGGCCTATCGCGAATTGCACTGGGTGGTGGGCATGGACCTTGACGGTTCGCCGCTCAACTTCCTCCACACCAGCTTCTCGATGAACCAGAAGCAGTTCAGCCAGGAGCTGCAACTCACTGGCACGGCTGTGGACAAGAAGCTCAAGTATGTCCTCGGCGCCTATTACTTCACCGAAAGCGGTGACCTGCACGACTATGTGACTTTCGCCGAAGGCCTGCTGCAAGTTGACGGGCCCAACAACCTCTCGACCAAGAACTATGCATTCTATGGCCAGGTCGATTATGCCCTGTCAGACCTGATCGCGGTTACCGTGGGTGGCCGCTATACCCACGAAAAGAAGGAGTTCGAAGGCTTCCAGTCCGATGCCAACGGCTTGAACTACAAGCTGGCGAACTATTTCGGCGATCCCAACTGCGCCTCGCTCAACCCGATCAGCGACGCCTGCCGGGTGGACAATGGCTTCCCTAACGCCGGGCAGCCGCTGCGCTATTACGTTGCCGGTGTGCAGCACAAGACCTTCTCCAACTTCTCGCCCAAGGTCGGCGTGCAACTGCACCCCACGCAGGACATCATGGTCTATGCCAGCTGGTCCAAGGGCTACAAGACCGGCGGCTGGACCACGCGCCTGTCCAATCCCTTACCCTATGCGCCGGGCTTTGGCCCGGAAAAGGCCGAAACCTGGGAAGCGGGGATCAAGTCCGAGCTGCTCGATCGGCATCTGCAGATCAACGGCGCGGTGTTCCTCACCAATTACAACGGCATCCAGCTCAACTTCCAGCAGGGGGTTTCGCCCACCATCCAGAATGCTGGTGACGCGCGGATCAAGGGCTTTGAAGTGGAACTGGTGGCAGCCCCTGTGCGTGGCCTGACCGTGACCGGCTCGCTCGGCTATACCGACGCCAAATACACCAGCGTCGATGGCCCGGCGCAGGTTGCACCCTCCGCGCTCCAGGCCGGGGTCTTTGCAGGGGCCACGTTGCCCAAGACTCCCAAGTGGAAATTCAACGTATCGCCCCGCTATCAGGCCGATCTGGGCAGCCACGGCACCCTGGTGTTCCTTGGCGATGTCACCTTCACCAGCATGATGAAGAATGACACCGAAGGCACCTTCCTGCTCGACCGGCAGCATACCACGGTGCTCAACGGCTCGATCACCTATCGTGCGCCGGGCGGCAGCTGGGAACTCACCGCCGGTGGCACCAACCTGACCAACGAACGCTATCTCACCACGGGCCAGGCACAGCTGGCCGGCGGCCAGATCTACGGCACTTATAGCCGTCCGGCCGAATGGTATGCGCGCGTTGGCGTGAAGTTCTGACGCAACAAGGCCGGGCGGCGCGCGTCCCCGCGCTGCCCGGCTCCTCCCCTGGAGAACGATAATGCCCGAAGCCCCCCACGCCGAATTCTGGAAAGACATCAAGCCGGTAGAGAAAGTCTTCCGCGATGGTGGCCTGCCCGAAGTCTACATGCCCAAAATTGCCGAAGGCGATGAACGCTATTGGGTGCCGATCAGCGAAACCGTGTTTTCCAAGCCGGTGTGGATCAGCCCATCGAAAAACATGTGGGCCGACGTGCTGATGAGCAAGCAGGCTGGCCTGGTTAACCGCCACTATCACCCACACCCGATCTGGGCCTACACGATTAGCGGAAAGTGGGCCTATCTCGAACATGCGTGGACGGCCACCGCCGGCGATTTCATCTATGAAACCCCGGGCGAGAGCCACACCCTGGTCTGCTATGAACACGAAGACCCGATGAAGGTGTTCTTCGTCGTGTCGGGCCCGCTGATGTGGCTCGACGAGGCCGGCAACACCATCGGCCACTATGACGTGTTCGATTATATCGCCGCCGCCCGCGCGCATTATGCCGCTGTCGGCATCGGCGCCGATTACGTCGACACCCTGATCCGCTGAACCCCGGAGATCCCCCCATGACCGTGATGACAGCCCCGCCGTCGAACAAGGCGGAAATCGTCGACGTGAAATTCCCGCACAAGGCCCTGGTCGAACGGCTCAGCCCCGGCGGCCGCTATATCGACGCCGCCACCGACGTGGACAGCCCATGGGTGCCGTTCGGCGATGGCGCGGCGATCAAGCACCTGGCGTTCGACGTGCGCCAGAATCTGTTTTCCAACATCCTGTGGGTCAAGGGGCCGGGCGTGATCGGCACCCATTTCCATCGCGGCACGATCACCATGGTCTGCCTGGAAGGATCGGTACGCTATCTCGAATACGATTGGGTGGCAACGCCGGGGGGCCTGATCCTGGAAACGCCGGGCGAAAGCCACACGCTGGTGACCGATCACCCGCAGGGCTGCAAGCTGTTCGGCTGGATGCAGGGACCGATCGATTTCTACGATGACCAGGCCAATCTGGTCGATACCGCCGACGTCTGGTGGTTCATCAACCACTACGAGACGCACTGCCGCGAGCACGGCCTTGCGATCAATCCCAAGCTCTATCTCTGACAAAGGCAAACGCCATGGCCAGCAGCATGAAGGCGCCGCCCTCATCCGCCTATGAAATCGTCTCGGTGCCCGAACTCTATGGTGACCTGATCCGCGCCCGCGGGGTGGAAGGCACCTATGTCGGCGCGGGAGAGGCGGAAAGCCCGTGGGTTCCGTTCGGTGACAACGCCGCGATCCGCCACCTGGCTTTCGACGTGCGCGAAAACATCTATGTCAACATCCTGTGGATCAAGGGCCCCGGCGTGATCGGCACGCACAAGCACCGGGGCAAGGTCTGGGCGATCGGGCTGGAAGGCTCGTTCCGCTATCTGGAATACGATTGGGTGTGCCGCCCTGGCGAATTCATCACTGAAACGCCGGGCACCGCGCACACCTTGGTGACCGATGATCCCCAGGGGATGAAAGCGCTGTTTCACATGCAGGGCGCCAACGAGTTCTTCGATGCCCAAGGCAACCACGTGGAAACGCTCGATGTGTGGTGGTTCATGAACCACTATGAAAGCTACTGCCGCGAACACGGCATTGCCATCAACAAGCAACTCTATCTGTGAGCAGCGGGGCAGCGTGATGCCGGCGCCGGCGCTTTCCATCCCCATTCTGGCCGGTCCACCGCGCGGCACGTATCTGCGCCATTGCTGGTACGTGGCCGGGTGGGCCGATGACCTGGGCAGCGACCCGATTGATCGGGTCTTCCTGGAAGAGCCGGTTGCCTTGTTTCGCGACGAGGCGGGCATGGCCCATGCCGTGGGTGGACGCTGCCCCCATCGCTTTGCCCCGCTGGGGCAGGGCAGGGTGATCGATGGCGCGCTCGCGTGCCCCTATCACGGGTTGCGCTTTGATGGCGGGGGCGCCTGCTTGCACAATCCCCACCCCGGTGGGCAGTTGCCCGCCACACGCTTGCCGGTCTATCCGCTGGTCGAGCGCCATGGCCTGCTGTGGATCTGGATGGGTGAGGCGGAACGCGCCGATGCCGCGCTGATCCCGGATTTTTCCTGGCTGGTCGATCCCGTCTGGGCGGTGGTGCGCGGCGCCACCCGCGCCGAAGGGCATTACGAACTCTACAGCGACAATATCCTCGATCTCAGCCATGCCAACTTCGTCCACCCCACGCTGGTCGCCCGCGCCTTTACCGAGGGGGAGCGGCGCTTCTGGCAGGATGGCGAAACGGTGCATGCCGAATATGTCCGCCTGAATGATACGCTGTCCGATGGCATCGGCGCCATGCTGGGCCGCGTGGGCCAGGCACAGGATTTCTATGGCGAGGTGACCTGGCACGCGCCGGCGGTCCTGCGCTTTGACTATGTCGCCGGGCCGCCCGGCACACCGCGTGAACAGTGCACGCTGCTACCCTCGCTTCATGCCTTTACTCCCGAAACGCCCGATACCACGCACTATGTTTGGGCGACGGGGCGCGATTTCGCGCTGGGCGATGCGGCGTTTTCGCAAGGCATGCAGGCCGCGCTCGAACATGCGTTCGAACGCGAAGACATGCCGATCATCCGCGATAGCCACCGCCTGATGCGCGGGGCTGATTTCTGGGCGTTGAAGCCGCTGGTTCTGGGCGGCGATGGCGGGGGCATCCGCGCCCGTCGCCTGCTGCAGCGCCTGATCGCACGCGAGCAGCGCACCCCCCTGCCGCAAGACACCGAAGCCACCGCGTAAACGCGGGGCATCCCCCATTGGAGAGGAACACCATGGCCATTATCGATCGTTTCAGCATCACCGGGCGCAGCGCGCTGGTTACCGGGGCTGCCAGCGGCATTGGCCTTGCCTATGCCCACGCGATGGCCGAAGGCGGCGCGGCGGTTACCCTGGCAGACATCGACCTGCCCGGTGCAGAGCGCGAAGCCGCCCTGCTGCGCGAGGCGGGGCACGAGGCCCGCGCCGTCCATTGCGATGTATCCAGCTTCGATGCGGTGGCAGCCGCCTTTGACGACCATGCCAGCGCGTTCGGCGGGCTGGATAT
The DNA here is from genome assembly GCF_000410615.1 of Novosphingobium sp. B-7. Classification (NCBI taxonomy): domain Bacteria; kingdom Pseudomonadati; phylum Pseudomonadota; class Alphaproteobacteria; order Sphingomonadales; family Sphingomonadaceae; genus Novosphingobium; species Novosphingobium sp. B-7. The sequence goes on from NZ_KE148504.1 coordinate 25,707, forward strand.
CTGCTTTGCCAATGCCGGGATCGATGCCGGCGCCGGCTTCTGGAACCCGGCGGGCCATCGCAACCCGGAAGGCCAGGTCGATACTTATGATCCGGCGCGCTGGGACAAGTCGATCGCGGTCAATCTCAACGGCGTATTCTACACCATTTCCAACGCTGTGCGGATCATGAAGCAACCCGGCCGCGCCAACGGGCGCAGCGGCGGCTCGATCATCTGCACCGCATCCAACGCCGGCCTGGTGACAGAGCCGATCGTGGGTCTGCCCTATATGCCAGCCAAGGCCGGGGTGCTGCACATGGTCCGCGCGTTGGGGCTGGAGCTGGCCGAGTTTCGCATCCGCGTGAACGCCATCGCGCCTGGTCCGTTCGTGACCAACATCGGCGGCGGCTGGCTCAAGAAAGACCCGGTGGCGCGCGCCGCCTGGGATGCCATCGTGCCGCTGGGCAAGCTGGCCGAGACCGAGCAGATCAAGCCGCTCGCGCTGCTGCTCGCCTCAGATGCGTCTGACTATATGACCGGCAGCCACGTGGTGATCGATGGCGGCATGATGCTGGGCAAGTACCAGTAATGCGCGCGGTGGTGATGCAGGGGCTGCACCGGCCCCTGGCGCTGGAAACGGTGCCCGATCCCGTGCCAGAGGCGGGCGATCTGGTGGTGCGGGTGGGGCGCTGCGGCATCTGCGGATCGGATCTGCACATGACCGAGGACCCTGCCTATGGCCAAGGCGCCGGCTCCATCCTCGGGCATGAGTTTGCCGGCGAAGTGGTCGCGCTGGGCCGTGATGTCTCCGGTTGGCGCGTGGGTGATCGCGTGGCGGTCAGCCCGTTGAAAAGCTGCGGCGATTGCCCCGCCTGCCGCGCCGGCGAGGTGCAATGGTGCACCGCCTTTGGCCTGCAGGGCGGCGGCTATGCCGAATATGCGCTGACCCGGCCCAACCAATGCGTCCGCCTGCCGCAAAGCGCCAGCCTGGCCGATGGCGCGATCATTGAGCCGCTGGCCGTGGCGCTGCATGGCATCGGCCTATCCGGCCTGCGCCGGGGAGACAAGGTGCTGGTGCTGGGTGCCGGGCCGATTGGCCTTGCCGTGGCGTTCTGGGCGCGGCAGCACGGGGCCGGGCGCGTGGTGGTGCAGGATATCGCCCCGTGGCAGCGGGATCGTGCGCTTGCCATGGGCGCGCACGATTTTGTGGTGGCGCCCGATGATCCGGTGGGCGCGGCACAGCGCGCATTGGGTGGCCCTGCCGATCTGGTGTTCGAATGCGTCGGCGTGCCCGGCCTGATCGCGCAAGGGGTGGAAACCGCACGCAACCGCGGCACCATCGTGTTGCTGGGACTGTGCACCCGGCCCGACACGCTCAACACCTTTGCCATGCTGTCAAAGGAAGTGCGGTTGATCACCTCGGCATTCTTCACGCGGCAGGAATACGAAGCCGCGCTCGATGCGCTCGATCGCGGCCTGGCCGAACCGCGCCTGTTGGTGACCGATACCATCGCCCTGGCGCAAACGCCCGATGTGTTCGAAAGCCTGCGCCAGCGCACCCATCAGTGCAAGGTGCTGATCGCGCCAGGTGATCAGGCCTGATCGGCCGCCGCGATGAACGCCCGTAACAGCGCCGGGCCATCGGGCGTATCGGCATTGGCAGCGCGCAGGGCGGGCACGGAAAAGCCTGCGCGGGCAATGGCATCGGCATAGACGTCATAGCTGCCGGCCATGATCGCGGCATCGAATTCGGGGTGGAACTGCACGCCCCAGGCGCGGGGGGCATAGCGCACGGCGTGGTGCGGATCGTGGCCGCTGGTGGCCAAGACCTGCGCCCCGTTCGGCAAGGCCAGCACCGACTGGAAATGGAACACCATCTGTCGCGCCACCGGCGGCAGCGCAGCAAACAGCGCGTCCTGCGCGCCGGCTGGGGTGCGGGCCACGTCTACCCCACCAAACATCGCACCGCGCGGATTGTCGTCCACCACCCCGCCCAGGGCATGGGCCAGCAACTGGTGGCCAAAGCACACGCCCAGGATCGGCGCGCCTTGCGCCATGGCATCGCGCGCCCAGGCGGCGGTGCGCTCGATCCATGGGTGACCATCGGTGACCATGTCGATCGCGCCGGTGATGATCGTGGCGCGCACCTCTGCTGGATCGGGCAGCGGCTCGTCCTGATAGACCTTGATCGCCACGATCTCGTCACGTGGCACCCCGCAGCCGGCGCTGAACCAGGCGACCTCGTCCCCGTGCACGGCGCAGGTGGCGGGCATGTCGTCATACGAGGTTGCAGGCTGGATGATCAGCAGTGGCTTGGGCACGATCGGTTCTTTCGCAGGCGTTAGAGGGCGTTGAGGCTCTTGCGCAGGGCATCGATGAAGAACGCCACTTCGGTTTCCGTCCAGGTGAGCGACGGGCGCAGCTTGAACGTGGCACGATATTCGCCCGACGTGCCCACCAGCACGCCATTTTCGCGCATCCGTTCCACCAGCTGGCGCGCCTGGTGCGGGGCGGCGGTGCGAGCCGCCTGATCGGTGACGAATTCCAGCCCGGTCAACATGCCGCGCCCGCGCACGTCGCCGATCAGCGGGAATTGCCGCGCCAGCGCGCGCAGTTCGGTTCGCAGCAGGTCTCCCACCTGGTTGGCGCGGGCGATCAGGTCTTCCCGCTCGATCACGTCCAGCACGGCTTGCCCCGCCGCGCAGGACACGCTGTTGCCGCCAAACGTGCTGAACACCTCGCAATCGGCATAGAACGCCTGCCACAGGTCACGCCGCGTCAACACCACGCCCAGTGGATGGCCATTGCCGACCGGCTTGCCCAGCGTGATCACGTCAACCTGGTCCAGGCCCTGAGTGGCAAATCCCCAGAAGCTGCCCAGGCGGCCCAGCCCGGCCTGCACCTCGTCGGCAATCACCAGCGCGCCGGATGCGCGCGCAGCACGGGCAAGGCCTTGCATATAGCCTTCTGGCTGGCCGGGCACGCCGTTGCTGGTCAGCGCGGTGTCAATCATCAGGAACGCCGGCTGGTGGCCGGCTTGGGCCAGCGCTGCCACGGCCTTGGCCCAGCTTTCCGCCGGATCGGGCGCGACGCCGCGATAGAGGTCGGGCGGGGGCAGGCAGGCCACATGCGCGGGCGGCGCCTTGGTGAGCGGGGAAAGCTCTACCGTGGTGGCCGTGATCCCGTGATAGGCGCCTTGCATCACCACGGCGCCGGTGCGCCCGGTGGCAAAGCGGGCAATCTGCGCGGCCACGTCGTTGGCCTCGCTGCCGGAATTGACGAACGAGCAGACATCGAACCCGGCCGGTGCCTTGGCCAGCAGCGCCTGGGCATAGGAACCAGGGCTATCGGCCAGATAGCGCGTGTTGGCGTTGAGCGCGGCAGCCTGGCGCGCGATGGCGCGCACCACGGCCGGGTGGCAATGGCCTACCTGCGGCACGTTGTTATAGGCGTCGAGATAGCGCGTGCCATCCGCGCCGATCAGCCAGGGACCTTGCCCACGGGTAAGATGCAGCGGCGTTTCATAGAAGTGCCAGATCTTGCCAAACGCCGCGTCCCGCTGCGCGATCAGGCCCGTGCGCGCGGCTGCCGGATCCGGGGCCAGCGCGGGCACCGGAAAACTGCAGGCCCGGCGCAGCGCATGGGTCGCGGTATCACGCCCCACTGCCAGCAACTTGGCCAGCATCGCACCATGCTTGCGCCCGCCGCCCAGATGCGCATCGGGCGTTTCGTCTGCCGGATCACGCCTGGCATTGGCCACCAGCACGGTGTTGGCCAGGCGCAGGCAGCACATATCGAACACCAGGTCGATTTCCGCCTCTTCCAGCGGATAGACCGTGTCAAAGCCCTGCGTCACCTCGGCCAGGATGATCAGCGGATCGGCGCTTTCATCGGGAAAACAGTCTGCCGCCGTCACCAGATCGGCCAGCAGCGCACCATAAAGCATGTCGCCGAAATCGATCACGCCCACGATGTTTGCGGGCTGTGCCGGATCGACCAGCAGATTGCCCATGTGCGCGTCCTGATGCACCACCTGGTGGCGCGTGCGGGCGAGCGCCGGATAGATGCGGCTGTCGGCCTCGGCCAGAACCTGGGCGCATTGCGCGCGCAGGGCCGGATCGGCAATGCGGGGCAGGGCCGGGGCCAGCGCAGTCACCCGCGAAAGATCCCAATCGTGCCGGTTGCTGGCTGCATGGGGATGGAAATAGCCACGCAACGCCAGGCTCAACCGCGCGACGAAAGCGCCCGTGGCGCGGCGCAGTGCTGCCGCATCGGCGCAGTCGGCAAAGGCGTCCTGGGCGATCCTGCCGTCGAGATAAGTCAGAATGCGCAGGATGTGCACCGTGCCATCATCGGCGGTTATCGTCGTACGCCTGGCGCCGGCAAGCGTAGGCACCATCCGTGGCACCGCCAGTTGCGGGTCGATCCGCGCGATATGATCGAGCGCCCCGATCTGGAAATCCACCGTGGCGGGTTGCTCCATCCGGTGCGACAGCTTGACCACGTAATCCGATCCAGCATCATCGGTGAGATGCCAGGTCTGGTCCCGCTCCGAGTTGATCGCGTGCCACTGACCGCGCAATCCCCACTCGGCGTGAACCCGCTCCTGCACCTGTTGCAGAGGAAAGGCTGGCGGAATGGCGTCGAGTGCATCATGAACTGCCAATCCCGCCACCGTATCGTCCCCGCCGCTGCTCCGTGCTC
>NZ_KE148504.1:30399-37776 GCF_000410615.1 Novosphingobium sp. B-7
CCCGTATCGCCCCCGCCGCTGCTCCGTGCTCGCGGCCTGCATAGGGCCTTTGCATCTGAGATCGCAAGGGCATTGTGGTTGCGGAGACAGGCCAGGCAGCTAAAGCGGGAAGGCAACCTGATCGTATCACGGGAGAATGTGGGCCATGGCCAGCCATGCAGACCGGGGCGAAGCTGCCGCCATCACCGATGCGCAGCGCCTGCGCGCGATCCTGGCCGGGTCGGCCGGCAACCTGATCGAATGGTACGATTTCTATATCTACGCCTTTACCGCGCTCTATTTTTCGGCGGAATTTTTCCCGGAAAGCAACGCCCTGGTTCAGGTCATGGCGACCAGTGGCATCTTTGCGGTGGGCTTTCTGCTGCGCCCGATCGGCGGTTGGTATTTCGGCCGCTTTGCCGATCGCCACGGGCGGCAACGGGCCATGGTCGTCTCGGTGCTGATGATGGGGCTGGGCGCCCTGCTGATCGCGGCGCTACCGACCTATCGCCAGGTGGGGATTGCCGCGCCCGCGCTGCTGCTCCTGGGACGGATGCTCCAGGGCTTTTCCACCGGTGGGCAATATGGCACCGCAGCCACTTACCTTAGCGAGATCGCCGGGCGCGGGCGGCGCGGGTTCTGGGCCTCGTTCCAGTATGTCACGCTGATTGGCGGGCAACTGCTGGCCACGCTGGTGATCCTGGCCTTGCAACACCTGTTGGGCGAGGGAGCGATGAAAGCCTATGGCTGGCGCATTGGCTTTGTCATCGGCGCGGGCGGTGCGGCGCTGATCCTGTGGCTGTCGCGGCACATGCACGAAACCGGGCAGGCCGCGCAAGGGCGGGCCGGTGCCGGCACCCTGCGCGAACTGTTCGCCCATCACACCCGCCCGTTCCTGCTGGTCATGGCGCTCACGGCCGGGGGCAGCCTGTCGTTTTATACCTTCACCACCTATATGCAGAAATACCTCGTCCTGACCGTGGGCATGACCAAGCCCGACGCAACCTTGCTGATGACGGTAGTGCTGGTGGCGTTCATGCTGATCCAGCCGGTAATGGGCGCGCTGTCAGACCGGATCGGCCGCCGCTCCAACATCGTGCTGTTTGCTGCGCTCGCCATGCTGCTGACCGTACCGATCTTCACCGCGCTGGCGGCAAGCCGCAGCGTGTGGGTGGCCGGGCTGCTGGTCATGGCCGGCCTCGTGATCAACAGTTTCTACACCTCGGTCAGCGGGCTGTTCAAGGCAGAGCTGTTTCCCGTCCATGTTCGCGCGCTGGGCGTGGGCCTCGCCTATGGCGTAGGCAACGCACTGTTTGGTGGCACGGCGGAAAACGTGGCGCTCGGCTTCAAGCAGATCGGCCATGAAAGCGGGTTCTATTGGTATGTTACCGTGCTGGCCGCAGTTGCCTTGGTCGCGGGCCTGATGCTCAAGGACACGCGCCGGGATGATCCGCTGGCGTAAGGCCACGCGCCATCGCGGCAGGCAGTTCGGCCGCCAGAAGCGCAATGAAATCGGTGACCTTGCGCGGCACCAGGCGGCGGCGTGGGTGCATGGCCCAGACGGCTTCCTCGGTGGCGCGGAACGCCTCCAGCACGGGCTCCAGCCGCCCTTGGGTCAAGGCAGCCGCCGCATAGAAATCCGGCACCTGGCAGATGCCCAGCCCGGCCACCGCCGCCGCCGTCACCGCCGGGCCATTGTTGCAGCGCCAGCGGCCCTGCGGCTGATAGGTCGTTTCCGCGCGATGACGGCGGAAATGCCAGACATCGGCCGATCCGACCAGGCAGTCGTGGTGATCCAGTTCTTCGATCTCGGCCGGGCGGCCGCGCTGCGCGAGATAGGCAGGCGCGGCGCAGGTCACCAGGTTGCGCCCACCCAGGTGATGGGCCGCCAAGCGCAGATCGCCCTGCGGCCCGGTGCGGATCGCCACATCAAACCCTTCGGCGACGATATCGACCACGCGGTTGCTGAAATCGAGCGTCACGTCGAGCGAGGGGTTGGCCATGGCGTGGCGCAGCGCCAGCGGGGCGATGAAGTATTCCCCCAGTGCCGTGGGGCAGGTGATGCGCAACGATCCGCGCAGACCGGTATCGCCGCTGGCCACGGCCAGCGCTGCATCGCGCTCGTCGATGATGCGCCGCGCGCGCTCGGTCAGTTCGCGCCCGGCCGCCGTCAGCGAGACCTGGCGCGTCGTGCGGTGCAGCAGGGTGGTTCCAGTGCGGTGTTCCAACTGGGCAATCGCCCGGCTAACGTGCGAGGTGGAACGCCGCAGCTTGCGCGCGGCGGCCGCGAAAGTGCCGTTTTCGGCAATCGCGACAAGTTCTTCCAGCCCATCCCAGTCCGACATGGCATTATCCCAAGTAAGCAACGAACTTTTGCGCAAATGCGCTCTTTGTGCCTGCCATGCAATGATGTAGGCCACTGCGATCGATAAGGAGGATACCTTCATGAAGACCCGTGCCGCCGTGGCCTTTGAGGCCAAGAAACCGCTTGAGATCGTTGAACTCGATCTCGAAGGCCCCAAGGCGGGCGAGGTGCTGGTGGAAATCATGGCCACTGGCGTGTGCCACACCGACGCCTACACGCTCGACGGGTTGGACAGCGAAGGCATCTTCCCGTCGGTGCTGGGCCATGAAGGCGCCGGCATCGTGCGCGAGGTTGGCCCCGGCGTCACCAGCGTGAAGCCCGGCGATCACGTGATCCCGCTCTACACGCCGGAATGCCGCCAGTGCAAAAGCTGCCTTTCGGGCAAGACCAACCTGTGCACCGCGATCCGCGCCACGCAGGGCAAGGGCCTGATGCCCGATGGCACCACGCGCTTTTCCTACAAGGGCCAGCCGATCTATCACTACATGGGCTGCTCCACGTTCTCCAACTTCACCGTGCTGCCCGAAATCGCGGTGGCCAAGATCCGCGAAGACGCCCCGTTCCAGACCAGCTGCTACATCGGCTGCGGCGTGACCACGGGTGTGGGCGCGGTGGTCAACACTGCCAAGGTCCAGGTGGGTGACAATGTCGTGGTGTTCGGCTTGGGCGGCATCGGTCTCAACGTGATCCAGGGCGCGCGCCTGGCTGGCGCGGGCAAGATCATCGGCGTCGACCTCAATCCCGAGCGTGAGGAATGGGGCCGCCGCTTCGGCATGACCGACTTCCTCAATTCCAAGGGCCTGAGCCGCGAGGAAACCGTGGCCAAGGTCGTGGAAATGACCGATGGCGGCGCGGATTACACGTTTGACGCCACCGGCAACACCGAAGTGATGCGCCCCGCGCTGGAAGCCTGCCATCGTGGCTGGGGCACCAGCATCATCATCGGCGTGGCCGAAGCCGGCAAGGAAATCGCCACCCGTCCGTTCCAGCTGGTCACCGGCCGCAACTGGCGCGGCACGGCGTTCGGCGGCGCCAAGGGCCGCACCGACGTGCCCAAGATCGTTGACTGGTACATGCAGGGCAAGATCGAGATCGATCCGATGATCACCCACGTCATGGGCCTGGAAGAGATCAACACCGCGTTCGACCTGATGCACGCCGGCAAGTCGATCCGCAGCGTCATCGTGTTCTGATCACGGGCTTGATGCCGCAATAAAAAAGGGGCCGGCCCATATGGGCACGGCCCCTTTTTCATAGCAGCGCGGTGGACGGCAGCCTAGAACTTGAGCGTTCCGCGCACGCCATAGGTGCGCGGCGGGCGCATCTGGTTGTAGATCACGCCGGGCTTGCCGGGGCTTTGCGTGGAATTGGCAAAGACCAGCGCGTTTTCCAGGTTGTTGACAAAGCCGGTGATCGCCAGCGAACCGGGCGCATTTTCCCAGGTCAGCCGCGCGTTCGACATCATGTAGGCGCCCTGGCGGCCCAGATCGAGATAGTCGATCGAAAGATAGCGCGAGCTTTCCACGCGGGTGTCAACCGCCGCGATGATCCGGCCGGCGCTGCCGATGTCGAATGTATGGTCATACCCTGCATTGACCACCCAGCGCGGCGCATTGACCAGCGACTTGCCCGAGCAATCGACGTTGTAGATGCGCGCCGCCGCACTCGCGCCCATCAGTGTCGTGGGCGTGATCGCGCAGCCCACCACGGGCGCGGGCCCAGTGGTGGAGTAGGCCTTGTACTGCAGGCTGTCGTACGTGGCGTGCAGGTATTGCACGTTCAGCGAGAACAGGTCGTTGCGCGTGGGTTGCCACAGCACTTCGGCTTCTGCGCCATAGAGCTTGGCCGCGCCCGCATTTTCCGTGGCAAAGACCGGGCCATAGATCGCGCCGGCCGGCGTTGCCGCCACCTGCACGGGCGCAAGATGAGAAATCTGCTGGTCGCGATAGTCCCAGTAGAAGCCTTCGACGTTGACCTGCAGCGTATTGGCAAAGAAGCGGTTCTTGGTGCCGATGGTATAGGCCGTCAGCCGTTCAGGGCGCGAATAGTTCTGCCCCAGCGCGGAAAACAGGATGCCCGATTTGAAGCCGGTGGACACGGTTGCATAGAGCAGCGAATGCGGCCCGGCGTCGAACTCCATGCCGGCCTTCCACGTCACCTTGCTGAAATTCACATCGGTGGTGGCGTTGGTCGCCAGGTCGAGGACGATCGGCGTGAAGTTGGGATAGGCCGGGGGCACGAACCCGACGAAGGGATAGGTGTGCGCTTCGGTCTGCTGCGTCTTGGTATCGTGGGTATAGCGCAGGCCGCCGGTCAGCCGCCAACGCGGGGTCAGTGAATAAGTCGCCTCGCCAAACACGGCATAGCTGTCCGTACCCAGGTTGGAATTGATCCGCGTGCCGTTGTTGCCCTGGTCGAAGAACTGCTTCGCCTTGACGCTTTCGGTGAAATAATAGCTGCCCAGCACCCACTTGAGCTGCGCATTCTGGTTGCCCAGACGCGCTTCGAGCGACATCTGGTCAGACTTTTCCGTCACGTCGATCAGGAAGCTGGACGAGTAGTTGACAAAGTCGAGGTCAGTGCGCCGCCACGCCGGAATGACCGTGAGCTTGGCAAAGCCCAGATCGGCATTCACCGTGACCAGCGCGCCGTAATACTTGTTGTTCTGATAGCCATCGCCGCGCGCGATGATCTGCGGCACGGGCGCGGTGGGCGCGCGTGACAGGTATTCAGCGAGGACACGCGGATCGCTGGGGCCAAGGCGGTCTTTGCCCGCCAGCAGCGGCATGATCGTGCCGCCCAGGCCCTTGCCGCCAACATCGCCATAATCGACCATCAGGTTGGCGTTGAAGCCGTCGCCGGTGTCAAAGCGCAGTTGCCCGCGCACGGCGGTCGTGTCCTCGTCGTCATAGCCGTCGCTGTAATAGCCGTCATGCTGGGCATGCTGGGCCGAAATGCGCAGGGCTGCCTGGCTGCCGAGCGGCAGGTTGATCGCGCCCGATGCCTTGATCGCGTTGTAATTGCCGTATTCCCCGGTGACGAAGCCGGATGCCTCGCCCAGCTTGGGCTTTACCGTGATCAGGTTGACCGCGCCGCCCGTGGCATTGCGGCCATAGAGCGTGCCCTGTGGCCCCTTGAGCACTTCCATCCGCTCAAGATCATAGAACAGCGCCGCCGGGGCAGCGGGGCGCGACAGGTAGACGCCGTCGAGGTTGAACGCCACGCCCTGTTCGGCAAAGGCATTCGCCCCGAACGTGCCGATCCCGCGCAGATAGATCTGGGTGAACGAGGCCGCCGGCGCTACCTGCAGTGCCGGGACCAGGCGGGTCAGGTCATCGGCCCGCGTCACGCTCTGCGTGGTCAGTACGTCACCGGCCACGGCGCTGACCGGAATGGCCGCGCGCTGAAGGTTTTCGGTGCGGCGCTGGGCGGTCACCACGATTTCGGCAAGGCCAGCCTGCGGTTGTTCCGGCGCGGCGGCAGCAGGTGCCTGCTGGGCTGGTCCATCTGGCGATTGGGCCGATGCGGCATGGGCAGCGGCCGGCATGGCAAGCGCTGCGGCCAGGGCCACGATCGATACCGCGGGGCGAATGTCGAAGTGCAAGATGCCTCTCCCTCTTGTGCTTTTTATGGGCGCAAGCATCGCCACCGCCTTGTCATAATGGAAATGATTTGTTTTTATCGGTTTCGATTTGTCAGAATTATGGTGTGCAATGCGCTTCAAGGGACTCGATCTCAATCTGCTGGTTTGTCTCGATGCGCTGCTCGATCTGCGCAACGTCACGCGCGCCGCCGAGCATCTCAGCCTCAGCCAGCCGGCGATCAGCGCGGCGCTGTCCCGGCTGCGCACGTTCTTCGCCGATCCGCTGCTGGTGCAGAACGGCAAGCGCATGATGCCCACGCCATTTGCCCTGCGCCTGCAGCCGGCCATCCGCGCCATCCTCAACGATGTCGATGGCCTGGTCGGCAGTTCGCCACATTTCGATCCGGCCACCAGCACGCGCGATTTCCGCATCTGCCTGTCAGACTATCTAGCCAGCGTTTTGCTGGCGCCGCTGCTGCCGCATCTGGCGCGGGTGGCGCCGGGCGTGGGGATCGACGTGATCCCGCTGAGCGACGATGCCACGCAGCGGCTCGATCGGGGCGAGATCGACCTGCTGCTGACACCGGAAAGCTATGTCAGCGACGAACATCCCGCCGAACTGCTGTTTGAAGAACACCACGTGGTGGTCGGCTGGCGTGACAATCCGGTCATGGCCAAGCCGATCGATGTGGAAGCGTTCGTGGCCGCCGGGCATGTGGCGGTGGAGATCGGGCGGTTCAACCGCGTGTCCTTTGCCGAAAGCTATATGCGCGCCCAGGGCATCACGCGGCGGGTGGAAGTGCGGGTTTCCGGCTTTACCATCATTCCCGAACTGCTGGTGGGCACCACGCGCCTGGCGGTGATGCATGCGCGCCTGGCGGCCAAGGCGGCCCGGCATTGGCCCGTGGCCGTTTCACCACTGCCCTTTGCCATGCCGCCCATGCTGGAAATGGCACAGTTCCACCGGGCCCGCGCCGAAGACGCCGGCCTGCGCTGGCTGATCGATGCATTTCATGATGTGGTTCGCTGCGAAGGGGATGGACCGGCCACCGCGTTGCTGTAACACGGGCCGCATAGGAATGCGTGCCTGGGGGAGAGAAGCGCAGATGACCAATGCAGACCTGCATATCCGCCGCGAAACGGCGATCAGCATGGTGATCAATACCGTGCTGAGCGGTGTATTTTTCCTTGCCGTATTCGGACTGCACGGGCCGGTGCCGATCTGGGGCATGGGCCACTACGTCTTCGATTTCGGGCCGCAGGCCTTTGCCGTGGCGTTCATGAGCACGCTGGTGCCCGGTGCCCTGTCGCGCAAGGCCCTGCGCGCCGGCCGCGTGGCCTCGCGCCCCAGCGCGCTGCGCCTGCCGGGCAACCTGCTGTTGCGCGGGCTGATCCTCGCGGTGCCTTCGGCCATGCTGGCATTGGCTGGGGGCGCCGCCGGGGGCCTTTC
>NZ_KE148505.1:0-320 GCF_000410615.1 Novosphingobium sp. B-7
CCCGGCCCGGACCTGGCAGGGCGAATGGGATGCCACCCGCCGGCGCGCGCCGCGCCGCAGCCGGCCGGAATGGACCCGCTGCCCGCCGTCCAGGCGGAAGATTGCCTTCAGCTCAACATCTGGGCGCCGGCGGCACCGGGACGCTATCCGGTGATGGTCTTCGTCCACGGCGGCAGCAACGAAACCGGATGGAGCGGGTGGGAGGTGATCGCCGGCAACCGCTTTGCCGCGCATGGCGTGGTCTGCGTGACGCTGAACTATCGCCTGGGCGCGCTGGGCTTCATGGAGCTGGGCCATCTGCTGGGCCGCGCCTATGCCGG
>NZ_KE148505.1:459-1770 GCF_000410615.1 Novosphingobium sp. B-7
CGCGCAATGTCTGCGCGCTGCTCGGCACGCCGGCGGCCGATGGGCTCTATGCCCGCGCCATGGTGTTCAGCGGCGGGGCGCAGACCGTGCATATTCCCGCCACCGCCGCGATCTTTGCCAATGCCGTGGTGGCGCGGCTGGGCGGGGTAGAGCGGTTGCTGGTGGCGCCTTTTCCCGCGCTGGTCGAAGCGCAAGTCGCCGCGCGCAAGGGCTGGCCACAGGGCCTGCCATTCCGGCCGACGGTCGATGGCGCATTCCTGCCCCAGGCGCCGCTGGCCCGCGTGATCGAGGGGCGCGCGCCACGCGTGCCGCTGCTGACCGGATCGAATGCCAACGAAAGCCGCCTGTTCCTGAACGAGGTGCAGGCCAGCCGGCCGATCTGGTCGCAAAGCGTATCGACCGAGCCGATGCCGCGGATGACCGCGCTCAACCGCGCCTATGCCCGCGCCTTTCCCGAATTAACCGACGCCCAGCGCCACTGGCGCCTGCTCACGGCCGAGGAATATGGCATGCCCACGCTGCGCCTGGCCGAGGCCCATGCCGCACGCGGCGCGCCGGTGTGGCGCTATCGCCTGGCCTTGCCGGCGCCGGGCGGCCCCTACAAGGGGCACAGCCCCCACGTGCTCGACCTGCCGCTGACGTTTGACCACGTGACACTGCCATCGATGGCGCAGATGTTCGGCCTTTCGGCGGCGGACCAGCCGATTGCCGAAGCCTGGCACGAAGCGATGGTGGCCTTTGTCAAAGGCGGGGCGCCCGGGTCACCAGGCATGCCGGCCTGGCCGCGCTTTGACGCCACCACCCGCGCCACCATGGTGTTCGACCGCGTCAGCACCGTCGAGAACGATCCCGACGGCGCCGAACGCCTATTGTGGCAACAGACGCCGATCGAGCCGGTCAGCGGGGCAAGGCGCCGCTGAACCCACCCACCCCGGCAATCGCCAGCACGGCGCGATCGGGCAGCGCCGGCTGGGCAAACGCCAGGCGCAGATAGCGCGCCTGGACCGGGGCGGCAAAGCCGATGCGCTGCGTCGCCAGGGCGTAAGCGATGTTGGAAAACTCACCCTCGCCCTGCGCCTGCCAGGCCTGCCCGTCCAGGCTGGTCTCCACACGATAGCCGCGCGGCGGCGTCGCATCGGGTGCCAGATGGCGCGGCGGGGTCAGGCTGAATCCGCCCAGCGTCACGGCGCGGCCGATATCGAGCGTGACCGTGGCCGGATGCCCAGCGGTGGGCACCGGCTGAGCCCACAGCGTTTCGACCTCGCCATCGAGCAGCGCCTGCGCGCCCGGCGCGCTGGCATCGACCACGCG
>NZ_APCQ01000690.1:0-2059 GCF_000410615.1 Novosphingobium sp. B-7
TACAAGGTGGAAGCCTTTGGCGCGCGCGGCGGCGATGCCGATGAATCCAATGCCGCACAGCTGTGGAGCACAGTCTATCTGGCGCTCAAGCGGCCGGCGCCAGGCACGACGGGCTGCGGCCCGCGATGAGCGGCGCGCCGATTGCCTCGATCGCCATCCTGGGTGGCGGCACCGCCGGGTGGATGACGGCGGCGGCCTTGTCCAAGGCGCTGGCGCCGCAAGGCGTGGCCATTGCCCTCATTGAATCCGATGCCATCGGCACGATCGGCGTGGGCGAGGCGACGATCCCGACGATCCACTGGTTCAACCAGCTGATCGGCCTGGACGAAGCGGCGTTCATGCAGGCAACCGGCGCCACCTGGAAGCTGGGCATCGAATTTCGCGGCTGGCAGGGCGAGGGCAGCGCCTATTTCCACCCGTTCGGCACCTATGGCCTGCCGGGCGACGCGCAGATGCTGCCGCACCGCCTGATCCGCGCGTGGAACGGCGGGCACGCGATCGATATCGACGCCGTGTCGCTGACCACGCAACTGGCGCGGGCCGGCGTCTTTGCGCGGGGCAGCGGCGATCCACGCTCGCTGCTCTCGACGCTGGGCCATGCCTATCATTTCGATGCCGGCCTTTATGCCGCGTTCCTGCGGCGCATGGCCGAAGAGCGCGGCGTGCGCCGCCACGAGGGCCGCGTGACGGCGATCGACCGCGATGGCGAGACCGGTTTCATCCGCGCGCTCACCACCGAGCGGGGGGAGCATGTGGCGGCCGACCTGTTCATCGATTGCTCGGGCCTCACTGGCCTGTTGATCGAAGGGCAGATGGCGGCTGGGTTTGAAGACTGGTCGCACTGGCTGCCGTGCGACAGCGCCTGGGCCGCCCCCCCCGCCGCCGATCCGGCCGCGCCGCTGTTCACCACCGCCACGGCGGCGGCGGCTGGCTGGCGCTGGCGCATTCCGCTGCAACACCGCGTGGGCAATGGCTATGTCTTTTCCAGCCGGTTCGAAACCGCCGATGCCGCGCGCGACAGCCTGATCGCCGCGATCGGCACGCCCACGGCCGATCCGCGCCTGATCCGCTTTACCCCTGGCCGCCGCCGTCGCGCCTGGATCGGAAATGTCGTGGCGATCGGCCTGGCCAGCGGGTTCCTCGAACCGCTGGAATCGACCAGCATCCACCTGATCCAGACCGGGATCGGCAAGCTGCTGTCGCTGTTCCCGCGCCAGGACTGCGCGCCGCTGCTGGCCGAGCAATACAACCGCGTGTTCGCCCAGGAAATGGAAGACGTGCGCGATTTCCTGGTGCTGCACTATCACTTCACCCAAGGCCGCAGCGAGCCGCTGTGGCAGCACTGCCAGGCCACGGCCCTGCCCGAAAGCCTGGCCTACAAGGTGGAGCAGTTCACATCGAGCGGGCGCCTGATGCTGCGTGGCGAAGAGCTGTTCCGCGATGCCAGCTGGTTTGCCGTCATGACCGGGCAGGGCTTGCGCGCGGGCGATCATAATCCGATGCTCGACAGCATGAGCGACACGGAAAACCTGCGCCACCTCGATGCCGTAAAGGCCGCCGTGGCCAAGAGCCTGGCCCAATTGCGGGCAGACCGGGCATGAGGCTGCGCCCCCTCGCACTTGCCCTGGTGGCGCTAGCCACGATGGGGCAGGTGGCGCCTTCACCCCAGCCGCCGCCGCAGGTATTGTTCGGTCCGCTGTTTGAAGCGGTGCAGGCAGCGCGGCTCTATCCCGACAGCAAGACCTTTGCCGACGCCACCCCGCGTGAGGCACCCGATGCGGTGATGGCTGCGTGGCGGGCGGAGCAGCCGCAGGGCCCGGCGGCGCTGCGCGCCTTTGTGAACCGGCACTTCGTGGTGCCGGCCGAGCCGGGGGCGCGGCCATCGCTGCGCGAGCACATCGCCGCGCTGTGGCCGCAGCTGACTCGCCCGGCGCTCACCCCGCCGCCCGGTTCATCCGCCTTGGCCATGCCGCAGCCCTATGTGGTGCCGGGTGGGCGCTTTCGCGAAATCTATTACTGGGACAGCTATTTCACCATGCTCGGCCTCAAGGCCGATGGC
>NZ_KE148506.1:0-306 GCF_000410615.1 Novosphingobium sp. B-7
CAGGCCCGCGCCGGGGAAATAGACGCCTTCGTGGCCGCTTGTGAAAAGGCCCAGGGTGAAACGCCGCTCGATCGGGAAGCGGTCTATTCCCAATGGCTTGTCCAGCGGCTTGATGGGGCCTGTGCACTCGAGCACGTGGCATTGCGCCAGATGCGCCGGGTCAACACCGTGCGGGCGCGGCATGGCGGGCGCGGGCTTCATGCCAGCGAAACGCCTGAGGCGGTGTTTGCCGGAACACTGGTGGTACAAGACCCGGCCCGGTTTGCCGCGCTCCTGGCCGGCGGGGTGGGCCGGCACGCCGCCTTC
>NZ_KE148506.1:406-2835 GCF_000410615.1 Novosphingobium sp. B-7
ATTCCCCATGTCGATCGGCATGGTCTGGTATGGCTCGATCGCGGGCGCCTGGAAGTTGAGGCCGGATGCCTGCGCTTCGTCACCGCCGGCGGCGGCGCCCTGGCGGCAGGGGATTACCAGATCCCGCACCAGGCGGTTTCGATCGTGCTGCTCGGGCCAGGATCGAGCGTGACGCACGATGCCTTGCGCCTGCTCACGCGGCACGGTTGCGCGCTGGCGGCCATCGGCGAAGGCGCGGTGCGGTTCTACACCGCGCCGCCGCTCATGCCCGACAGTTCCGCCCTCGCCCGCGCCCAGGCCCGTGCCTGGGCCGATCCGGCACAGCGCATGGCCGTGGCCCGCGCCATGTATGCGCTGCGCTTTGGCGAAATCGTGCGGACGCGCGATATCGAGGCGCTGCGCGGCCAGGAAGGGGCGCGGATCAAGCGCGCCTATGCCCTGGCGGCCGACCGCTTCGGCGTGCGCTGGGCTGGGCGCCATTATGATCGCGCTGATCCGGAAGGTGGCGATCTGCCCAACCAGGCGATCAACCATGCCGGCGCGGCGATGACTGCCGCCGCCAGCGTGGCCGTGGCCGCCGTGGGCGCCATTCCGCAACTGGGTTTCGTGCACGAAGACAGCGGCCAGTCCTTCGTACTCGATATTGCCGACCTGCACCGCCACGATGCCCTGCTCGACATCGCCTTTGGCGCCGTGGCCGAAGCGCGCGGGCAGCCGATCGAACGGGTGGTGCGCCAGCGCGCCGCGCGCCTGTTCCGCCAGCGTGGAATCATTCCCACGATGATCGACCAGATCAAGAGCCTGCTGGCCCAGGCGGACGAGGCCAGGCCCTGATGCCGCTGGTCGTGGTGATCACCCGCGACGTGGAAGACCGCTATCGCGGCTACCTCGGCTCGATGATGCTGGAACTGGCGCCAGGCGTCTATGCCCAGCCCCGCATGTCGGCCCGCGTGCGCCAGCGCCTGGCCGATGTGCTGGCAGACTGGCACGGCCGCCTGGGCCGGGGCAGCATCGTGATGTGCTGGGCCGAAACCGCAGCCAACGGTGGCCTTGGCCTGCGCACGTTCGGCACGCCGCCCAAGGACGTAGTGGCCCATGACGCGATGTTGCTGGTGCGCCGGCCATTACCGGAACAGCCCGAATCCCGGTGAATTTGCTCTTTCCTATTGTAAACAAGATGTTGTATAGTAGGGTCTCCCCCGCACACGCGGGGATAGTCCCTGCTGCACCAGTTTGCCACCGAGCGTGGCGCGGTCTCCCCCGCACACGCGGGGATAGTCCGTATGCCGGCTTGCTGCAGGATCGGAAGTGGGAGTCTCCCCCGCACACGCGGGGATAGTCCCGACATGCCCGTGTCATCCCTGCGCGGCTCCATGTCTCCCCCGCACACGCGGGGATAGTCCCAGTCGCGGGCAAGGCTGGACGGAAAGCGGCGTGGTCTCCCCCGCACACGCGGGGATAGTCCCATCATGCGGCCGATCACGCCGGCGCCGCCGGTGTCTCCCCCGTACACGCGGGGATAGTCCCGCATCCAGCAGTCGAGCGAATTCCTCTCCTCGGTCTCCCCCGCACACGCGGGGATAGTCCCTCGTCCGATCGGTGCAGCGGCGTCATGAAGAAGTCTCCCCCGTACATGCGGGGATAATCCCGGGGAAAGTCCGGCCTCGGGCATGGCGCGCATGTCTCCCCGCACACGCGAGGATAATCCCGCCTCCCGATGCGCCCGATAGTGATCGGCCAAGTCTCCCCCGCACCAGCGGGGACAACATTCGCGCGTCGCGCAGTATCCGCCATGCGGCGCCCCCTGCGTCTTGCCCAACTCCCCCTTGCCCGCTGCCCCGCAGCGGTGGCATGAGGCACGCATGCCTGCAGATCTTTTCCGCGCTCGATTTCACGCCGTTGGCCAACGCGGTTACCGGCTTGCGCGAGGGGCTGGTGCGCTTTGCCACCGATGAAAGCGATACGCAGATCCGCGACGGGCTGATCCAGCGCTTTGAATTCACCTATGACCTTTCGCACAAGATGCTGCGCCGGGTGATCGAGGCGGGGGCCGCCAATCCCGAAGAGGTGGGCCGCATGACCTTTCCCACTCTGATCCGCACAGCGGCCGAACAGGGGCTGACCGGGGCGGACTAGACCGATTGGCGGACGTGGCGCGAGATGCGCAACATCGCCTCGCCCATTGCGGCGTCGCCACCTCAGACAGAGCACACCCCGTATCCGTTCGCCCGCGCTAACTGCCAGAGTGGCAATGAATCGGGATACACTTGATCCGAAGCCATCGGAATGGCCTAAGACCAAGCGCGCAGGGTCAGGCTGGTGTCTGCAAGCCGGCCTGATCATCCAGCGCCAGCGCGCGGATGGCGGCGGGACGGCTGCGGCACCGTTCAATATAGGCGTCGAAGACCTGGTCAGCCGGGAACGCCTGG
>NZ_APCQ01000683.1:0-5275 GCF_000410615.1 Novosphingobium sp. B-7
GATTTTTGCAACAGAGCCGAATAGAGCATTGATCCTATAGCGCCGGTCCTATCTGCCCGCGCAGACCTTGCTGCTGAGCTGGCGGTTGATGACCGGCCGCCACGGGACAAGGGTGCATTTATGGCTCTTTTCAACCACAGCGAACTGGCTGCTGGATAATTGTACGGTGCCGGTGGACTTGTCGCTCACGCCTTCGCTATCCGTGGTAGTATCGAACGGTAGTCCGTGCAGACCTTCCGGCCCATGTCGTTGGCGAGGCTGAGCAGGTTGCGAAGCGCCGCGCTGCGATTGGACGGCGACCAGACAGCCGAGAAGGCGACCGGCTCCGGCTCGTCGGTGAAGGGCAAAAAGACAATGCCGTTTGTCGGCAACAGCGCCGTGGCCGCGCCGACGATGGTGATGCCAAAGCCCTGTCCGACCAAAGACAAAAGGGTGCCACGCCCCACGTCGAAGCGCAGGATCGACGGCGCAGGCCAGCGCTCGGCATGGCGTAGCACGATATGGCTATGAACCTGCGGTCCAGTGCCGCCATGCCGGACAAGGAACGTCTCGCCTGCCAAATCGGGCCATGTGACGGCTGACCGCTTGGCGAGCGGATGCCGTTCCGGTAGCACCGCCAAGAGCGGTTCGGTCCATGTGCGACGGGAATGGCAGTCGGGTGGTTGGGGCGTGCCCGCGACGAACGCCACGTCCAACCTGCCGGCGCGAAGCTGCACCACCGCTTCACGGGCCGGGCCTTCGGCGATCTCGACTTCAACATCGGGGTAATCCTTGCGGTATTGGCCGATCAGCTTTGCGAGGAAGCTATGCGGAATCAGGGCATGGATACCGATACGAAGCCGGCCGCTTTCTCCGGCTGCCGCCATGCCGGCGGTTTTCACCGCATGGTCGAGTTGGTCAATACCTACGGCTATCCGCTCGACGAAATGGCGTCCGGCCTCGGTCAGCCGAACGCCGCGCGCATGACGCTCGAACAAGAGGATGCCGAGGTCTTCTTCCAGTGCCTTCACGCGGGCGCTGACGCTGGACTGTGCAACGCCGAGCGCGTTGGCGGCGTGACGGAAGTTGAGATATTCGGCGACAGCGAGAGTGTGAACTAAGGTCATCATTGGCACTCGCCCCGAAAGGAGATGATTGCTCAACAGATTTAATCCGTCATTTCTCCTAAGTCTACGCATGCCAAATCGCCATGACTAAATCACAATGAAGTTGCGAATGGTCTGCGTAGTATTGGCAGACATATTAAATAGAGGATCGCGCCGACAATCCAAACCCAACCGTTCCATGCCCCGGCGGTGGCAGAATAGAGTGCTGTGAAGCCAAGCGGTCCTGCGATAGAGCTTAGATTGGTGAGGCTCGTTAGCGTTCCTTGCAAAGCCCCTTGCTTGTTACTGCTGACATTGTTTGAGAGCATTGCCTGCAAGGCCGGCATGCCAACACCCCCGGCGGCAAGCAGCAACAGAATCGGGAACACCATCCATCCCTGCGTGGCAAAAGCCAGAAGAACGAAGCCAGTCGCATCCGCAGCCATGCCAAACAGCAGCGTGCGCCGCTCTCCAAGCCGGCTTGAAAGCGGGCCGGTAACAAACGCTTGGAAGATCGCATGTGTTGCCCCAAACGCCGCGAGCGACAAACCAACGGTCGCGGTGTTCCACTGAAAACGGTCCTCGCCATATATGACCCATAGGGCTGCAGGCACTTGGCCGATCAGTTGAATAATGAAGAAAACTGCGAAAAGCGCACCTAGCCCGCGCAATGCATCATCCAGCCGTAACAGAACGAATGGTTTGATGCGAACCGGCTTTCCGGTCCCGCCATGGCTGTGATGAGTCTCCTTGAGGAAAATGCAGGCAAGCAGGAACGCGAACCCGTTGAGAAGGGCGGCGGCGATAAACGGGGCATGAGCAGAGATACCACCGAGCATGCCACCAAGTGCTGGCCCGGCAATCATGCCCGCCCCATAACAGGCCCCCATGTAGCCGAACCAGCGTGCGCGAGAACCTTCCCCCGTCGAATCGGCAATGGTTGAGGCTGCTACAGCTCCGGTTGCGCCCGTGACGCCGGACACGAGTCGGCCGATATAGAGCACCCATAAGACCGGCGCTGATGCCATAATCGTGTAATCGACTGCGGCTCCTGCAAGAGAAGCCAGAAGTACCGGACGCCGACCGTAAGAATCCGAAAGCTGTCCAAGCATGGGCGCGAAGACGACCTGCATCAATGCATAGAGCGACAGCAAGGCACCATAGTGTCCAGCGACCTGCTCTGCTGGCACAAGCTCACGCAGAAGCGTCGGAAGGACGGGCATGATGAGGCCGAGACCCATGGCGTCAAGACCCACGATCAGCAGGGCAATGATGGCAGAGCTGCGCACCTGAAACTCCAGCGCCGCTCAATGGAGCGACTTTATCAACGATAAGGAGATGGACATAGAACTTATCGGTGATAAATTGTCAAGCACTGGCGAAGGAACGTGAATGACCAAACTGGACAAGGGCACCGTGATCGCGGCGGCGCTAGAGCTGTTGAACGAGGTTGGCATGGACAGCCTGACGACGCGGAAGCTCGCTGAACGCCTCAAGGTTCAGCAGCCTGCGCTTTACTGGCATTTCCAGAACAAGCGAGCGCTGCTTGATGCGCTCGCCGAGGCGATGCTGGCGGAACGCCATACCCGCTCGCTACCCGAAGAGAATGAGGACTGGCGGGTGTTCCTGAAAGAGAATGCCCTGAGCTTCAGAACGGCGTTGCTCTCTTATCGCGACGGCGCGCGTATCCATGCCGGCACTCGACCGACAGAACCGAATTTTGGCACCGCCGAGACGCAAATACGCTTTCTCTGCGCGGAGGGCTTTTGTCCGAAGCGCGCCGTTTGGGCGCTCCGGGCGGTCAGTCACTATGTGGTCGGTTCCGTTCTCGAGCAGCAGGCATCTGATGCCGATGAGAGAGTTCCGGACAGGCCAGATGTGTCCGAGCAAGCACCGTCGTCCTTCCTGCACGATCTGTTTCACGAGTTGGAAACAGACGGCATGGATGCTGCGTTCAACTTCGGACTCGACAGCCTCATCGCTGGTTTCGAGCGGCTGCGTTCATCTACAACAGATTAGAGGCTTATGCCCCTTTGCCGCCCCAACTGCCACGACACCGATCCGCTTTGCACGATGCCCATGACCTCACGGCCGAGCTGGCGGTCGATGACCGGCCGCCACGGGACAAGGGAAATGAGCGGTATCTTGCCAGACAGGATACCGCCATTCACGAGGTTTCGAAGATTATTGCGCCGCATCGGAGCGGGCTTGCTTCCAGTCGTCGGCTAGACGACTGGCGACTTCTCGGTGGCAGCATCACGGGATCGAAGGAGCGCCAGCCCCAACGACACCAGCACTGCCATTGCCGTGGCGTAACAAATCACGGGCCACGCTGTATCGCCGTTTAACAGCGTCACCGCCAATGTCCCGACGATACTGACTATCAGGCTTTGGATGCAGAAGTAGAACGCAACCGCTGATCCAGCGATGTCGTCGAACTGCGCAAGTGCGCCGTTGGCGGTAACGGACACCGTGAAGACAATGCCGACCGCGACAACCCACATCGGCAGGATGAAGCTGAAAAATGACGGCGATCCGAAAAGTTGGCCGATCCCCAACAGGATCGCGCCGGAAACGAGCAACGCCATCCCGCGCGCTACGCATCCCGCGATACCCCATTTGGCAACGAAGGACTTTGCGAAGCGGGTTGTCGTGACCATGACCAGCGCGACAGTCGCGAAGGCCAAGCTAAATCCGATCTCGGAATAGCCGGCTTGGCCTATGAGAACACGGGGGGCTGTCGAGAAGAAAACGAAGAATGTGCCCATGCCGGCACTAAATCCGACCGTGTAAACCCAAAAGGCCGGACTCGCGAAGATCGGCAAAACAGATCGTTGCGTTCTGGCCTGATCCAACGGTCGGGTTTCATGCCACCTGAAACTGGCGTTCAAGAGTGCGAGCGAAGCCAGTGCAGCCAGTGTGATGAAGATCGCCTGCCATCCCCAAAACTCGCCGATCAGCGCACCGGCTATAGGGCCGAGCGCAGGCACGAACGCCAGCATCGAACTGAAAAGGCCGTAGATGACGGCACCTTCGGGACGATTGGCATATACGTCGCGCACGGTCGCGAAGGTGGCCACCAGCATGGCCGATGCTCCAACAGCCTGAACCAGACGAAACGCAACAAAGGCTAATGCAGTTGAAGAACAAGCCGCTCCCAGAGACGCAGCAACGAAAGCCGTTGCGCCTACAAGCAGGATCGGCCGTCGCCCGACGCGATCGGAGAGTGGCCCAAAGATCACTTGGCCCACACCGAGCATCACCATGTAGAGGCTCAACGTGAGTTGGATTATGGATGGAGTCGTGTTCAGGACGCCCGGCATCGCCGGAACGACTGGAAGATAAATATCCATCGCCAGCGAGGCGAGGATGTCGAAGGGAGCCATAAGCAGCAAGGCTGCCGGCAGCGTATAGGCCCACGCGGGGCGTGTGGTGGTCATGACGAATCAACCGCTCGATTAAGGATACCGGGCAGCGTCTGCTCGTCAGCAATCAGATGGGATTGGTCTTACAGAGCGCCGCAACAACAATTCTGATGTTGCGGCTTACTTGTCTGCTGACTTGGAATTTCCCATGCTGATGGCTCCACGATTACGAAATTGAATAGCAGCTCTTATCGAATTAGTTGTTGCGTTGCAATGCGGTATCGTTGGCTCCTATAGCCCCAACCCCCGCTGCCGCCCTAACTGCCACGACACCGAACCGCCCTGCATGATACCCGCGACCTCGCGGCCGAGCTGGCGGTCGATGATCGGCCGCCACGGGACAAGGGTGAACTCGTGGCTCTTTTCCACGATGGCGAACTTGCCGCTCGTTAGCTGGACAGTCCCGGTGAACTTGCCGCTGACACTCTCACCATCCTTGGCGGCGCGGAACGGCAGCGCCTTGCCCTCGGCCATCTCCGCACCGGCGCGCGCAACTTCCCGCTCGCGCAGGGTGGCGAGAAGATTGCGCCGGTAGAAGATTCGGCCGTCCCTGTTGCGCGTGGCGTCGCGCTGTTCGATATGATGCTCGCGGCGCTGGTCCATGGCTTCGCGGACCTGTTGCCCGAAGCCGGTCGGCGCAAGGTCGGCCGTTTCGCCATGGACCAATCGCCGGTCCAGCCATGTCGCGCAGTCCGAACGTATCTGCCTTTGCAGATCAACCGGGGAAAGCACGCGAACGCTGGCCTGCCGGCTCTGTTGCAAAGA
>NZ_APCQ01000687.1:0-17648 GCF_000410615.1 Novosphingobium sp. B-7
CGCCGTGGCACGGCCGGCATCGCGGGCGTCGCGCGCGGCAAGGTCTGCCTCGATCTCTTCGCGGGAGACGGTGCGGCCCTGGCCGGTCATTTCCGCCCAGCGGCGCAGCGCGCGCGAGGCGACGCTGGCGGTCACGTAAAGCTTGGCATCGGCGTGCGGGGCAATCACCGTGGCAATATCGCGCCCATCGAGCACGGCGCCGCTCGGCTGGTTGGCAAAGGCCTGCTGCCGCTCCAGCAAGGCCGCGCGCACCGCCGGGTGGATCGAGACGCGGCTGGCCAGGCCTCCGGTGGCTTCCGAGCGCAGATCGGGATCGGCCAGCAGGCTTTCGGGAAAGGCCGTGGCGGCCAAGGCATCGGCCGGATCATCGGGGTTGCCACCCTGCAGCGCCACCTGGCGGCCGACCGCGCGATAGAGGAGCCCGGTATCGAGGTGCGGCAGCCTGAAATGGGCGGCCAGCGCGCGGGCGATCGTGCCCTTGCCCGATGCAGTGGGGCCATCGATGGCGATGATCATCGCGCCTTGTTCCTTCTGTCGTGCAGTGCCTTGCCCAGGCCCCACAGCGCGATAGCCGACCAGAACCCTTCCAGCACCAGCGAGGCGGGGTTGAGGTTGACCATCAGCGACACGGTCAGCAGCGCGGCACCCGCCAGATTGGTGCCGTGCTGCACGAATGGGTTGGGCCGCCGGCCATGCGCGCCCTCGCGCGTGGTGTAGCCATAGGCCAGGATGATGCAGGCCATGCCGATGAAGCCGCAGATATTGGCGAAAAGCGGCGATAGCGTCATGCGGCGGTGGCCGTGGCAATCAGCTGTTCGAACACCGGGAAGCTCGTGGCGATCGGGCGGGTATCGTCGATGCCCACACCATTGGCGCTGGCCAGGCCCGCCACCGCCATCGACATGGCAATGCGGTGATCGAGGTGCGTGGCCACGCTGGCGTCAGCCTGCGTGCCTGGCAGCGGGCCGCCGCCGGTGCCATCGATGATCATGCCGTCTTCGGTTTCGGTGACCCGCGCGCCGGCCAGTTCCAGCGCCACGCGCATGACCGTGATGCGATCGGATTCCTTGACGCGCAGCTCTTCCAGCCCGCGCGTGATCGTGCGGCCCTGGGCATGGGCGGCGGCGACGAACAGCACGGGGAATTCATCGACCATGCTCGGCACCACGGCGGGATCGACATCGATGCCGGTGAGGGCAGAGGCGCGCACGCGCAGATCGGCCACCGGCTCTCCGCCCACGTCGCGGCGATCGATTTCCTCGATGCTGCCGCCCATCAGGCGCAGCACGTCGAACAGCGCGGCACGGGTGGGGTTGAGGCCGACATTCTCGATCACCAGGTCAGACCCCGGCACGATCAGTGCGGCCACCACGAAGAACGCGGCCGATGAGGGATCGCCCGGCACGGTGATCGCCTGCGGCTTGAGCTCGGCCTCACCCACCAGGCGGATCACGCGCGCGCCGTCGCTGGCGATCTCGACCGAGAGATCGGCGCCAAAGCCCTTGAGCATCCGCTCGGAATGATCGCGCGTCGGGATCGGCTCGATCACCGTGGTAATGCCCGGGGTGTTGAGCCCGGCGAGCAGCACTGCGCTTTTCACCTGGGCCGAGGCGACCGGCAGGCGATAGCTGAGCGGCACCGGCGTCGCCGCGCCTTCCACGATCAGCGGCAGGCGCCCGCCGGGATAGGCGGTGAAGCGCGCGCCGACCTGGCTGAGCGGATCGATCACCCGGCCCATCGGCCGCTTGGACAGGCTGCCATCGCCCACGAAGCAGGCGGTGATCGGATGGCTGGCGACGAGGCCCATCAGCAGGCGGGTGGAGGTGCCCGAATTGCCCATGTCGAGCGCGCCGGCCGGTTGCAGCAGCCCGCCCACGCCCACGCCCGCGACCAGCCAATCACCGTTGGCCTGGCGTTCGATCGTGGCGCCCATGGCGCGCATGGCGGCGGCCGTCGAAAGCACGTCTTCGCCTTCGAGCAGCCCGGTGACGCGGGTTTCGCCCACGGCGAGCGCGCCCAGCATGATCGAGCGGTGGCTGATCGACTTGTCACCCGGCACGCGAATCCGGCCCTTGAGAGGCCCCTGGGCAGAAAAGCGGCGGGGGCGCATCAGGGCGGGATCGGAATGGCTGCTCACGGGCTCGGTCTTTCCAGAATGGCAAAAGGGCGGCAAAAACGCGCGGCTTTTGACAGCGCGCGGCCACTATGGCAAGGCGCGCGCCGCAGTCTGTCGTGCGCACGCTTGATTTCCGGGTAACGCGCCCCCAAGACGTTTTTTTGGTTCCGGTCCGCGCCGCATCGGCAGCGGGCGAGCTTTTCGAGGATTATTCATGGTCAAGCCTGAATGGGGCGCCAAGCATAGCTGTCCGAAGTGCGGCACCCGCTTTTACGACCTCGGCAATGCCGACCCGGTCACGTGCGTGGAATGCAAGTATTCCTGGCACCCTGAGCCGGTGCTCAAGTCCAAGCAGCCGATCCCCTATGAAGAGATCCAGAAGGAGAAGGTCGAGGCCGACGCCGACGTCGATCTCGCCGAAGAGGATCTGGACATCGACGAGGACGGCGATTCGCCCGACAACGACGTCGACCTGGGTGGCGACGATGATCTCGGCGTGGGCGCCCACGAGGGCGAGGACGACGATAACTAAGGGTTTCCGGCCGGGCCGGGGGATGTCCACAGGACATTTTCCGGCAGGCCGGTAAAATTGGCGAGAGGCGCAAAAAAGCCTCTTGCCAGCCGCCACCCTCTCCCTTAGAGGCGCGGCTCCCGGCGATGATCACCTTCTGGTGTGACCGCAGGGCAGGGTGCCTCCCAGGGCATTCTGGCAGACTTTCGGGGCCGTAGCTCAGCTGGGAGAGCGCTACAATGGCATTGTAGAGGTCAGGGGTTCGATCCCCCTCGGCTCCACCAGTCTGCGAAATACCCTGGTTTTCCAGGGTGCTTCGTTCCTCGTGGACGATCAAATGCCTGGAACGTGTGGGGCCGTAGCTCAGCTGGGAGAGCGCTACAATGGCATTGTAGAGGTCAGGGGTTCGATCCCCCTCGGCTCCACCAGTTCCCTTCCAAAAAGCCCCGCGGTCTGCGGGGCTTTTTGCGTTTCGGGGCTCAAGTCATTCGCGTTCGGGCACCGGCACGTTGAAGCCGTTGAGCGTGACCGACACCAGGGCATAGAGCCCGACCAGGAAGATCAGTTCTTCCACGCCAGCCTGGCCGAACGTCTGCTCGGCCAGGGCATAGACCGGCTCGGGCAGCACGCCCCCGCGCGAGAGGGCATAGGCGAGGTCGAACGCCACGCTTTCGTCTTCGGCCAGGTCGGCCGGCTTGAGATCGGCGGTGAGGGTGGCAAGGCGCTGCGCGCTCATCCCTTCCTTTTCCGCCACGGCGACGTGGGCATAGATTTCATAGGCGGCATCATAACGCGCGCCCACGGTCAGGATCACGATCTGGCGCACGCGATCGGGCACGGTGGCCTTGGCCGTCAGCGCCAGGGTCAGATCCCAGATCGCCTTGCCGATTTGCGGCGAATGCAGCCACGGGTTCCACGGCCCCATCAGGGCGCCGGATTCGTCGATCACCTTGAAGGCGTTGAAGTTGCTGGCAATGCCTTCACGCATCGCCGCGTAAAGCGGCTTCTGTTCGTCGGTCAGCTGTGACGGCGGAATGAGCGGCAGGCGCATGGGCGCTCCTTTTTTGTGCGGTGCAACAGGTCCCGTGCCTGCAATCCGCCCATGGCCTGCCGGTTCCGCCCGCGTTTACATTTTCAGGCCGATCTCGCGCAGGCGTTCCTGCAGGTAATCGTCAGCCGTGATCGAGACGGGATAGCGATCGGGATTTTCCGCCGTGATGCACTGCGGCAGGGTGTGGAACGGGAAATCGCTGCGCAGGTGCAGGAAGAACGGCATCGAATAGCGGCTGTAGCTGGCCCGCGCGCCATCGGGATTGCGCACGCGGTGGGTGGTCGATGGCAGGACGTGGTTGGTCAGGCGCTGCAGCATGTCGCCGATGTTGACCACCAGTGCGCCGGGCGGGGGTGAAACCTCGATCCAGCGGCCATCGCGGGCCAGCAGTTCCAGGCCCGCTTCCTCGGCGCCGAGCAGCAGGGTGATGAGATTGATATCCTCGTGCGCGCCGGCGCGGATCGCGCCGTCCGGGGCGCCGGGCACCGGCGGATAATGCAGCAGGCGCAGCACCGAATTGCCATCGGCAATGGCCGGATCGAACCAGTGCTCGTCCAGCCCCAGCCACACCGCGATGCGCGAGAGGATGCGCGCGCCGACCTGATCGAAAGCGGCGTAAAGCGTGGTGAAGGTTTCGTGGAAACCCGCGATCTCGGCCGGCCAGACATTGGGCGGCATCGCCCCGGCGAGGGGGTGACCAACCGGCAGGTCGCGGCCGACGTGCCAGAATTCCTTCAGGTCGCTGACCTTGGCGCCCTTGGCGATCTCGGTGCGAAACGGCGTATAGCCGCGCGCGCCGCCGATGCCGGGGATGGCATAGGCGCGCTTTTGCGCATCGGGCAGGGCAAAGAAGGCCTGGGTCTGCGCCCAGGCGCGCGCCACCAGATCGGCATCCAGGCCGTGGTCCTTGACCATGGCAAAGCCGAATTGCTGGAAACTGGCGCCGATATCACGAGAAAGTTCTGCCGGATCGGCAGCCAGGGACAGGACGGGCAGAGTATCGAGGTTCATTTGGCTCCCCGGGGGAAAATGCGGTATGGGCGCGCCTCTATTCCCATAGTCCGCAAGGTTTCCATGATTCAGATCAGTGCCGATACCCAGCTTTGGCTGATGAAGTCCGAACCCGACGTATATAGCTGGGACGACCTGGTCAGCGAAGGCGAGGGCACCTGGGATGGCGTGCGCAACCACTTGGCGGCGCGTAACCTGCGGACGATGAAGGAAGGCGACCTTACGTTCTTCTATCACTCCAACATCGGCAAGGAAATAGTTGGCATTGCAACGATCAGCATGCCGGGCCTGACCGACCCTACCGATCCCGACGGCAAGTGGGCAGCGGTGAAGGTCAAGCCCGTGGCCAAGCTGGTGCGCCCGGTCAGCCTCAAGACGATCAAGGTCACGCCCGATCTGGCTGACATGGAATTGCTGCGCCTGTCGCGTCTGTCGGTCTCGGCAGTGCGCCCCGCCGAATGGGATCATATCCTGGCGATGGCCGGCGGCACGGTCTGACCAGGGTCACCCGCCCCTGATTGTTGGCCATGCTGCCCTTTGGGCCGGTCGCTCAACCGTTCGTCTCACAGGTTGGAACCAAAGCCGCGCCCAAGGCGTAGTTGCTTTCGAAGGATGCGGCCGGCTTCCCCCTCTCACGGCCGCATCCACCCCACCTTTTCAAGGAGATACACCATGGGTGAGCTCAAGGATCGCGCCAAGGGTCTGGCCAACGAAGCGGTTGGCAACGTCAAGGAAGCCGCCGGCAAGATGACCGACAACGGCAAGCTGCAGGCTGAAGGCCTGGCGCAGCAGGCCAAGGGCAAGACCCAGCAGGCTGCTGGCAAAGTCAAGGGCGCGCTGGGCGACGATATCTGATCGACGCTGACAGTCCCTGAATGGTCTGACCTGTAATGGTCTGGCGGGCCGCCCTTTTCCCAGGGCGGCCCGCTTTGTTTTGGGCGGATGATTGTGCGGCCTGTCCCATGACGGAACGCCGCCGAATTGGCGGCGACTGCGCCGGTGCCATCATGGTTAAAATCGCGTTAAAGCGAATAGTCATGTTCGAATCCACGCCCCACCCCGATGGCCCTGGCGCCCAGGCACCCGGCCACCCGTTCCGCGCCACCCTGCCGCGCCGCGTGCTGCTGCCGATGCCGGTGTTCGAGCCGGAAGTGCAGGCGGCCATGGCGCGCGCCGCGATGCGCTCCCAGCCGATGAACTGGAAGCGCATCACCGTGCAGGACGTGAAGGAATTCCTGATGGCCTACTGCGCCTGCTTCATGGCGATCATGGCTTTCATGAGCTGATCGCCGGGGCGAGCAGCGGGAGCTATTAACCCGCCATCTCGTCAAACGTGTGGGTTTCCTGCGCGCCCAGGTGGGCGACTTCGGCGCGATAGAGCAGCCAGCCGAGCCAGGCCGAAAACAGGCAGAGAATGCCCGTCAGCAGCAACTGGTCGACAATGCGCATGCCCGCTGCCGTCAGGCCCATGGCCAGCAGCGAGCCGGCGAGCATCGCGCCGGAATTGACGATGTTGTTGGCCGCAATCGTGCGCGCTGCCTCGCACTTTTCCACCACGGTGGTGAGAAAGGCATAGAGCGGCACGATGAACATGCCCCCGGTGATGGCGATGCCCAGCAGCGTGCCGATCAGCGGCACGGCCAGCGGCGCGGTGATGAAGGCCGTGAGGTTGAGCAGGCCGCGCTGTGCTGGCACCGGCCAGGCCGCGCAGACGAAGTGGAAGCCGACGACGAACAGCGCGGTCCCGACCACGCAGATCGGGGCATAGCGGGCCGAAACCGTGCCCTTGAGCAGGCGGTTGATCGAGACCGAGCCGATCGCGATCCCCACCGAGAAGATCACCAGGAACAGGCTGGCCACTTCCTTGCTGCAACCCAGCACGTTCTTGGCCAGCGGTGGGAACTGCACGAACAGGATCGCGCCCACGGCCCAGAAGAAGCTGATCGCCGCAATGGCCAGGAACACCCGTGGATGGCGCGTGGTGGAATGGACCAGGCGATAGAGCGAGACCACCTGATCGGCCACCACCACCGGCACCAGGCCCAGCGCGCGCAGCACATTGCGCGGGCGCGCCAGGAACGGGCGCAGCAACGGCAGGGCGAGCGGTTCGTTCGGCTGTTCGGGCGGGGCGGGGGGCACGCTGCGGCCGGCAAAGAAGCCGATCAGCGCGGTGACGATCACTGTAACCGCCGCTGCCGGCGCAGAGATATAGCCGGCCACGATCGTGCCGGCCAGGATCGCCATGTAGGTACCCGCTTCGACCAGGCCAGTGCCGGCCAGCACTTCATCGGCATGAAGATGCTGGGGCAGGATGGCGTACTTGATCGGGCCGAAAAACGTGGAATGCACGCCCATGGCGAACAGCGCCAGCAGCATCAGCGGGATGGCCAGCCCTTCGACATGGAAGCCCTTCCACGCCAGCAGCAGGCCGGTGGCGCCCACGGTCATGATCCCGATCTCGCAGGTTTTGACGATGCGGATGATGCGTGCCTTGTCGCGCATGTCGGCCAATTGGCCCGACAGGGCAGACAGCGCCACGAAGGGAATGATGAACAGGGCCGTCGCCATGCCGGAAAAATGCGCTTCGGCTTTTTCCGAATTGTACACGTTGAACACCACGAACAGCACCATGGCATTCTTGAACAGATTGTCGTTGAACGCGCCCAGC
Source organism: Novosphingobium sp. B-7 (assembly GCF_000410615.1). Classification (NCBI taxonomy): domain Bacteria; kingdom Pseudomonadati; phylum Pseudomonadota; class Alphaproteobacteria; order Sphingomonadales; family Sphingomonadaceae; genus Novosphingobium; species Novosphingobium sp. B-7. The sequence goes on from NZ_APCQ01000687.1 coordinate 7,358, forward strand.
AACTGGGTGACGAACAATGGCAGGAAGCGGCGGGCGCGAAGGAGATGCGTTGTAGTTGTCATTCTAAGCGGTGCCGGGCATCCCTGGTCTCTGTTCCGCCTGCCTTAGCGCGCCACGCCGGGTGGGCAAGGGGCAAGCGGTGGGCGCCACAAGATTTAACCCGCAGCCCGTCTTACATGGGTGGCACCAGGGCGCACGGCAAGATGGGCTGGGGCAAAGGCGCCACGCAAGCATGATGGCAGGCCCTTCGTGCACAAACCGTTTCCATGTTGGCCCCGGCCGTCTTATTGCGGAAAAGACATGCTCACGCTGCCCAACATCCTCACCCTTTCGCGCATCGTTGCCGTGCCCTTGCTGGTTGCCCTGTTGTGGTGGCCGGGCTGGCCCACTGGCTATGCCCTGGGTTTTGCCATGTACTGCCTGATGGGCGTGACCGATTATTTCGACGGCTATCTGGCCCGCGCGCAAGGCACGGTGTCCAAGCTGGGCGTGTTCCTCGATCCGATTGCCGACAAGATCATGGTGGCCGCCGTGATCCTGGTGCTGACCGCACAAGGCGTGCTGACCGGCCCCTATGTCGGGGACATGCACGTGATCGCCGGCCTGGTGATTCTGCTGCGCGAGATCGCGGTGTCGGGCCTGCGCGAGTTTCTGGGCGGCATCCAGGTTTCGGTGCCGGTGTCCAAGCTCGCCAAGTGGAAGACCACGTTTCAGATGGTCTCGCTCGGCGCGCTGATCCTGGGCTGCGCCACGCCGTGGTGGACGCTTACGCTCCAAGGCATCGTCATCAACGTGCCGCATACGGTGGGCCTCGCCACGCTATGGGGCGCGGCCGGGCTGACCGTGATCACCGGCTGGGATTACCTGCGGGTGGGCTTGAAGCATATGGATTGACGGGGGGAGTGCATGAAGCAAAGCTGGACCCCGGATCAAGTCCGGGGTGACGGTAAATTTATACGTTACCTCTATTCTTCGTCACCCCGGACTTGATCCGGGGTCCAGCTTGATACCTTAGACAGCGGTCGCCGTCCTTAGCCGCAAGGCGGCAGAGCCCCGCTTACAAACTCTCTGCCAGATAGCGATCGGGCCGGTGCCAGGTCATGATCATCAGGTTGGCGCAGACCGCGCTGGCCAGCGACCAGATCGCGCGTTCGGGGCCGAGCACTAGGGCCGAGGTGGCGATGATCGTGGCGTCGGTGATCATCAGCAGGCGGCCAAAGCTCCAGCCCTTTTTGCGGCTGAGCCAGCGGGCGATCACGCTCGATCCGCCCACGGCGGTGCCGTGGCGCGTCACTGCCAAAAGGCCCATACCCATCACCGTGCCGCCGATCACAGCGGCGGCGGCCGGGCTGGCTGACGTCAGCACCAGGCCTTTGGCCACCAGCGTGACCAGGCCGGTAATGGCCAGCGTCGCGACCAGGCTGCGCAGCGTGTAGCGCGTGCCCTGGCTGCGCCAGAAGATCAGGAAGATTGGCAGGTTGAGCGCGGCAAACAGCGTGCCGGGCGAATATGGCGCAATATAGGACAGCAGCAGGGCAAGGCCGGCCATGCCCCCGGTGATCAACCGCGCCTGGTGCAGCAGGTGCAGGCCCAGCGCCAGCAGAAGGCACCCGGTCGCAACCCCATAGAGATCTTCCAGCGCGTTGTGGCGCTGCACCTTCATGGTGTGCGCAATTCCTCTGCCAGCAGGCGAAACTCGTCGGCGCGGGGCGAATTCTTGCGCCACACCAGGGCGATTTCGCGATAGGCGTGATCGGATTGCAGCGGGCGGGCAACGATATGGGTGTCGTTGAGGATGCCGGCGTCCACCGCCATTTCGGGCAGCATGGTCAACCCCAGGCCATTGTCCACCATCTGCACCAGGGTGTGCAGGCTGGTGCCGATCATCGTCGCGCTGGCGCGCAGTTCCGGCCGGTTGCAGGCGGCCAAGGCATGCTCTTTCAGGCAGTGCCCGTCTTCCAGCAGCAGCAGGCGCGTTTCATCGATCAGCGCCGGCGGCACCGATTCGGGCGGGTTGCGCGGATCGTCCTGCGGGAACGCCACATAGAGCCGGTCCTTGAACAGCGGCGCTACGTCCACCTCGCCGGTGGCAAAGGGCAGGGCCAGCAGCACGCAGTCGGCACGGCCGTGGTGCAGCGATTCGATCGCGGCGGCGCTGGGCTCCTCGCGCAGGAACAGCTTCAACTGCGGGCGTTCCTGGCGCAGGCGCGGCAGGATGCGCGGCAGCAGGAACGGCGCGATCGTGGGGATCACGCTCATGCGCAGTTCGCCGGCCAGCGGCACGCCGTGCGATTGCACCAGTTCGGACAGTTCCTCCGCCTCGCGCAGCAGGCGGTGCGCCTTGGCCACCACCTGGTTGCCCAGCGGGGTGAAGCGCACGACACGGCGCGTGCGCTCCACCAGCGTCACGCCCAGGAGCGATTCGAGTTCGCGCAGCCCAGCCGACAGCGTTGACTGCGAGACGAAGCACGAATCGGCGGCTTTGCCGAAGTGGCCATGTTCATGCAGCGCGACGAGGTATTGCAGCTGCTTGAGCGTGGGCAGGTAGGTGCTCATTCCCCGAGTGGCTCGCCAGCTTCGGGTTCGGCCGGGGTGGTCTTGGCTGGGCCGTTGTTGCCGATCTGGTCGATGTGCGCCATCTTGAGCTTGCCGTTGACCACGGCAAAAGCCAGGCGCCCTTCCACCAGTTCCAGCGCATCGCGGCCGAACTGTTCGTAGCGCCAGGTTTCCAGCAGGGCCAAGCCCTTGCGCTGCCCGGCGGCCAGTGCCTCTAGATCATCGCTGCGCGCCAGGAGGCGCGAGGCCACGTCGATCTCGCGGCTGCGGATCTTGAGCAGCAGCTTGAGCAGGTCGGCCACCAGCGCGCCTTCCTTGCCCAGCGGGGCGCCGCGCGGCGCGCGCGGGGGCATTTCCGCCTCGGTCAACGGCTTGGCATCGGCCAGCGTCTGCATCAGGCGGCGTCCGATATCGTTATCCTTCCATCCGGTGGAAAGGCCGCGCACCTTGGCCAGGTCGTGCTGTTCGCGCGGCGGGTGGCTGGCAATGTCGGCCAGGGTTTCATCGCGCATGATGCGCCCGCGCGGGATATTCTTGTCCATCGCCTCGGCCTCGCGCCAGGCGGCAATCGCGCGCAACCGGCCGAGCACGGCGGGGTTGCGGCTGGGCGGGCGAATCTTTTCCCACACCTTGCCCGGGTCGTTGCGATAGTTTTCCGGGTCGGCCAGCTTTTCCATCTCGATATCCAGCCACTCGCCGCGCCCGGTCTTGATCAGGCGCTTGAGCATGCGCGGAAAAATCTTGGACAGGTGGGTCACGTCGCCGATCGCATATTCGATCTGGCGTTCGGTCAGCGGGCGGCGCGACCAGTCGGTGAAGCGGGCGCCCTTGTCGATCGACAGGCCCAGCCACGCTTCCACCAGGTTCGAATAGCCGATCTGCTCGCTTTGCGAGAGGGCCATCATCGCGATCTGCGTGTCAAAGATCGGGTGCGGCGTACGCCCCGAAAGATTGTAAATAATTTCAACATCCTGGCCGCCGGCGTGGAAGACCTTGAGGACGTCTTCGTTGTCGACCAGCAGATCGAGCAGCGGCGACAGGTCGATCCCCGGCGCCAGCGGATCGATGGCCGCGGCTTCCTCTTCATTGGCGATCTGCACCAGGCACAATTCGGGCCAATAGGTGTTCTCGCGCATGAACTCGGTGTCGACCGTGACGAAGTCTGACTTGGCCAGCCGCTCGCACAGATCGGCAAGCGCGGCGGTCGTGGTAATCAGCGGATGTATCTTCATCGTTCTTTTCTGTATGGCCCGAACCGCACCTGGGTGCCAAACACCCGTGGCGGCATGGGGCCGGTGGTGCCCCCGTCCGGGAGCGGCGGCTTGACAAAAGCGTGGCCATCGCCTCTTGGCCGCGCCTGACATTTAAGCCTGTCTCACCTGCCTTATTGCAGACCGATTGGAAAGAGTTTCGATGCATCCTTACCGTTCCCACACCTGCGGCGCCCTCTCGCGCGAGCATGTCGGCGAAAATGTTCGCCTTTCGGGCTGGGTGCATCGCAAGCGCGACCATGGCGGCGTGCTGTTCGTCGATTTGCGCGATCACTACGGGATCACCCAGATTGTGGCAGATAGCGACAGCCCGGCGCTGCCGCTGCTCGAATCCGTGCGCGTGGAAAGCGTTGTGACGATCGAAGGCGTGGTCAAGGCCCGCAACGAAGCGACCGTCAACGCCAACCTGGCAACCGGCGCGATCGAAGTGTTCGCCAAGGTGGCGACGGTGCTTTCGGCGGCAGAAGAGCTGCCCATGCCGGTGGCCGGCGAGCAGGAATATCCCGAGGATATCCGCCTGCGCTATCGCTTCCTCGATCTGCGTCGCGAAACCCTGCACGCCAACATCGTGACGCGCACGCGAATCATCTCCGACATGCGCCGCCGCATGGAAGGCGCGGGCTTCACCGAATATTCCACGCCGATCCTGACGGCATCGAGCCCGGAAGGCGCGCGCGACTTCCTGGTGCCGAGCCGCATCCACGCCGGCAAGTTCTATGCGTTGCCGCAGGCGCCGCAGCAGTACAAGCAGCTGCTGATGGTGGCCGGGTTCGACCGCTATTTCCAGATCGCGCCGTGCTTCCGCGACGAAGATCCGCGCGCCGATCGCCTGCCGGGCGAATTCTACCAGCTCGACCTCGAAATGAGCTTCGTGACCCAGGAAGAAGTCTGGGAAACGATGGAGCCGGTGATCGGCGGCGTGTTCGAGGCCTTTGCCGAGGGCAAGCCGGTGACGCCGATCGGCCAGTTCCCGCGCATTCCCTATGACGAGGCGATCCTCAAGTACGGGTCTGACAAGCCGGACCTGCGCAACCCGCTGCTGATCACCGACGTTTCGCACCACTTCACCCAGTCCGGCTTTGGCCTGTTTGAAAAGATCGTCGGCACCGGCGGCGTCGTCCGCGCCATTCCGGCGCCGAACACCGCAGACAAGAGCCGCAAGTTCTTTGACGAAATGAACGACTGGGCCCGCGCCGAAGGCCATGCTGGCCTGGGCTATGTCACCCGCAAGGGCGGCGAGTTTGGCGGGCCGATTGCCAAGAATCACGGCGCCGAAGGCATGGCCGCGCTCTATGCCGAGCTGGGCCTGGGCGAAAACGACGGGCTGTTCTTTGCCGCTGGCAAGGCCGATCAGGCCGCCAAGCTGGCGGGCCTGGCTCGCAACCGCGTGGCCGCGCAGCTTGGCCTGGTCGAAGAAGGCACCTACAAGCTGTGCTGGATCGTCGATTTCCCGTTCTATGAATGGGATGAAGACAACAAGAAGGTGGAATTCAGCCACAACCCGTTCTCCATGCCGCAGGGCGGGATGGACGCGCTGACGGGCCAGGACCCGCTGACGATCAAGGCGTTCCAGTACGATCTGGTCTGCAACGGCTATGAAATCGCCTCGGGCTCGATCCGCAACCAGTCGCCCGAAACCATGGTCAAGGCGTTCGAAATCGTGGGCCTGACCAAGGCTGACGTGGAAGAGCGCTTTGGCGGCCTCTATCGTGCGTTCCAGTATGGCGCGCCGCCCCACGGCGGCATGGCCGCTGGCGTCGACCGCATTGTCATGCTGCTGTGCGGGGCGCAGAACCTGCGCGAGATTACGCTGTTCCCGATGAACCAGCGGGCCGAAGACCTGCTGATGGGGGCGCCCTCGCCAGCCGAGCACAAGCAGTTGCGCGAGCTCAACATTCGCGTTGTCGAACAGCCCAAGGGCTGAGCGGCAGCGCATTCCGACCGGCGCTTGTGTCCCACGGCTGACAGGCCAGGATGCGGGCGCCTCTTGCCAGCGGTTCAACAGCCTATTAGGGCGATGCCTGACCCGCGACCACCAACCTGTTTCCTGCGAAGGGGCATATAATGAGCGATACCGCCGACCGCGTTAAGAAGATCGTTGTCGAGCACCTCGGCGTCGAGGCCGACAAGGTCACCGAAGACGCCAGCTTCATCGACGATCTCGGCGCTGACTCGCTCGACATCGTCGAGCTGGTCATGGCCTTTGAAGAAGAATTCGGTGTGGAAATCCCCGACGATGCGGCCGAGAAGATCTCGACCGTGTCTGACGCGATCAAGTACATCGACGAAAACAAGGGCTGATCGCCCCGCTTCCCCAACCGTTCCGGCCAGCAATTGCAGGCCGGGCAGGGGAGGAATTCGGCAGGCTCAGTCCCCATATCTGCGGGGCTGGGCCTGTTCGTTTGTGATTTTGCGGAGAAAAGAATGCGTCGTGTCGTCGTAACCGGCCTCGGCCTTGTCACCCCGCTGGGCGCGGACGTGGAAACCGTTTGGGCGAATCTGCTCGCCGGCAAGTCTGGCGCCGGGCCGATCACGCGGTTCGATGCCAGCAACCAGAAGTGCCAGATCGCTTGCGAAGTGAAGCCGGCCGACCATCCCTATGGCTTTGATGCGTCACGCCGAGTCGATCACAAGATTCAGCGCCAGGTCGATCCGTTCATCGTCTATGGCATCGATGCTGCCGGCCAGGCGCTGGAAGATGCCGGCCTGGTGGACATGGACGACGATCTCAAGACGCGCACCGGCTGCTCGATCGGCTCGGGCATCGGCGGTTTGCCGGGCATCGAGAGCGAATCGATCGTCCTGCACGAAAAGGGCCCCGGCCGCGTCTCTCCGCACTTCGTGCATGGCCGCCTGATCAACCTGATCTCGGGCCAGGTTTCGATCAAGTATGGCCTGATGGGCCCCAACCATGCGGTTGTCACCGCCTGCTCCACCGGCGCCCATTCGATTGGCGATGCCGCGCGGATGATCAAGGATGGCGACGCTGACGTGATGCTGGCGGGCGGCGCGGAAAGCACGATCAACCCGCTGGGCGTGGCCGGCTTTGCCCAGGCCCGCGCACTCAACTGCAGCTACAACGACCGGCCGGAACAGGCCAGCCGCCCCTATGACAAGGACCGCGATGGTTTCGTCATGGGCGAAGGCGCCGGCGTCGTCGTGCTGGAAGAATACGAACACGCCAAGGCGCGTGGCGCCAAGATCTATGCCGAAGTGGTCGGCTATGGCCTGTCGGGCGATGCCTATCACGTGACGGCGCCGCACCCGGAAGGCAAGGGCGCCGAACTCGCGATGCGCATGGCACTGCGCAAGGCAGGTCTGGAGCCGGGCGACATCGACTATGTCAACGCCCACGGCACCTCGACCATGGCCGACACCATCGAACTGGGCGCGGTCAAGCGCGTGCTGGGCGATGATCTGTCGGGCGCCTCGATGAGCAGCACCAAGTCGGCCATCGGCCACCTGCTCGGCGGGGCAGGCGCGGTCGAAGCGATCTTCTGCATCCTCGCCATCCGTGACCAGATCGTGCCGCCCACGCTCAACCTCGACAACCCGGATGAGGGCACCGAGGGCGTGGACCTGGTGCCGCACGTGGCCAAGAAGCGCCAGGTGCGCGCGGTGCTCAACAACTCGTTCGGGTTTGGCGGCACCAACGCCAGCCTGATCATGAAGGCGGTTTGAGCCGCAAGGCCAACCCGCGTGGCAAGCCGAAAGGCCGCCGTAAACCAAGGAAACGTGCTCCCATGATTGCCCGCATCGGTAAAGTCCGGCTGGTCATCCTGGGGGCGCTGCTCCTGGCGGCAGCATGGGGCACCCACTTCCTGTGGGGCTGGTATGGCCCGGGCCCGCTGGCCAAGGATACGGCGTTCGTCGTGCCTGATGGCGCCAGCATCGGCTCCATCGCCAGCAAGCTCGAGGCCGAAGGGGCGGTGGCTTCGGCCAGCACGTTCCGCGCCCGCGCGCGATTGCTGGGCACGACGGCGCCGATCAAGGCCGGCGAATTCAGCCTGCCGGCCCACGCCAGTGGCTCTACCATCCTCAAGATCCTGCAAGGGGCCGAAGGCGCGATGCGCCGCCTGGTCACCGTGCCCGAGGGCATGCCCGCGATCATGGTGCAGGAACGCCTGATGGCGCAGCCGCTGCTGACCGGCACGGTCGACGTTCCCGAAGAGGGCACCGTGCTGCCCGACAGCTATGAATTCCGCCGTGGCGAACCGCGCAAGGCAGTGCTGGCGCGCATGCAGGCGGCCATGACCAAGACCCTGGCCGAACTCTGGGCGCAGCGCAGCGCCGATACCGTGGCCAAGACCCCGCAAGAGGCGCTGATCCTGGCCTCGATCGTGGAAAAGGAAACCGGCAAGCCTGCCGAACGCCGCATGGTGGCCGGGCTCTATTCCAATCGCCTGCGCAAGGGCATGCTGCTGCAGGCCGATCCCACGATCATCTATCCGATCACCCGCGGCAAGCCGCTGGGCCGCCGCATCCGCCAGTCGGAAATCCAGGCTGTAAACGATTACAATACCTATTCGATGACCGGCCTGCCCAAGGGACCGATCACCAATCCCGGCCGCGCCTCGATCGAGGCAGTGCTGCACCCGGCGCATACCGAGGCATTGTATATGGTAGCCGATGGCACCGGTGGCCATGTCTTTGCCGATACTCTGGCCGAACATAATGCCAATGTGGCCAAATGGTTCGCCATTCGCCGGGCGCGCGGTGATCTCTAGGCTGGCATTTGCGCAACTACGGCTCTATTGGTCCGATACGGAGTTTTACGGATTTGCCGCCTGATGCGCGCGCGCATCGCTCCGGCTGTTCCGATTTCTCCCGCGCGGCGGGCCGCGCCGGGTGAGCGGGCCCCTGGTCCTGATAGCCCGGCTACCCGCCGCGCTCTTTGGCCAGATGGAAGGGTTGCGCCGCGCGCACTATCCGCCCGAACGCAATCATGTGCCGGCCCATGTCACGCTGTTTCACGCGCTGCCGCTTTCCGCCCAGGGCGAGGTGCAGCGCCTGGCATCCCGCGTTTGTGCGCAAACCCCGCCGCCGGCCGCGCAGCTCGCAGGGCTGGCAGACCTGGGCACTGGCACGGCCGTTGCCGTGCACAGCCCTGCGCTGGCAGCGGTGCATGCTGATTTGGCGGAAGCGCTCCAGGGGTTGCTCGGCCTGGCAGACCAAGGCCGGCCGCGCTTTCATGTAACTGTCCAGAACAAGGTTGTCCGCAGCGAAGCCCGCGCGCTCCAGGCGGCGCTGGCGGGCCGGTTCGAGGGGCAGGCCTTTGCCTTTGCGGGGATTGACCTCCACGCCCTGCAACGCCTGCCCCAAGGCGGCGCCACTTGGCAGCCCGTGGGCCAATGGGCGTTTCGCGGCCGCTAAAATCCTCCCCGGCACGGGGAGGGGGACCGCGCTAAGCGTGGCGGAGGGGATATTCGGCCTGAAACGCCGTTTGCAGCCGCCAGTCCCCTCCACCAGCCTGCGGCTGGTCCCCCTCCCCGTGCCGGGGAGGATCAGGGTGCCGGCACCACGTCGAAGGCAATGTTCAGCCGCTCCCCCGCATCGAACGGCACCGTGCCGTGCCACAGCGTGGAGGGGAACAGCACCAGTTGCCCCACCACCGGGTCGATCGTGCCATAGGGGGCAAGATCCAGGCCCAGCTCCTGCGGCGGGGCGCCATAGTGAAAGTGTCCGGCATCGGGCGCGGTGCTTTCGGCCGGATCGGGCAGGGCGACATAGAAGGTGCTGCTGATCCACCCCAACGGATGCGAATGGGTGACGTTGAAGCCGTGCCCGTGCAGCTGGACCGACCAACTGCCGCTGATCCGCACCGCATCGCGCGGGCGTGAGAGCAGCGGGTGGGCAGGATCGGGCGGGGGCAGGGCGGCAATGTAATCGCGCGTTGCCGCCAGCAATGCCTCGCGCGTGCGCACCAGCACGGGTTCGTGGCGCAGCAGCACGCTGCGGTCGGTCTGCGTGCCGCCGCGCACCGATTGTTCGGGATAGGGCAGTTGCGCCCGGTGCAACCCGCGCAACAGATCGGCCAGTTGCGCCAGTTCCGCGCCGCTCAGCCCCACTGCCACGCTGCGCACAAATGCGGGATCGTCATCGAGCCATTGGGTCCGCGGATCGTCCAGCAGGCGCCAGCAGGTCGACACATAGGGCCAGACCTGCCCGGCCAAAGGTGATCCCGGCGCCTGCTGCGCCAAGGGCAGGGCGAGGGCCAGTGCGGCATCGGGCGCGCCCCCGCGCAGCGCCTGGCGGATGCGTGCGATCGTGATCAGCGGGCTGCCGGGCAGCGTACCCTGGTTGATCAGCCGGGCCATCTCTTCCGCATCGCCGCTTTCGCCGGCCAGGAACACCCGCGCCTGGATCAGGGCAGGCAGCGCGGCCAGGTGTCGTTCCGCTTCGTCCAGGATGGCGGCGGCGCGGGGCCAGTCGCGCACCTGGGCCACGGCGGCAAACCACCCCAG
>NZ_KE148507.1:0-4322 GCF_000410615.1 Novosphingobium sp. B-7
GGCCGCGCCACCGCCGGCCATCTCGCCGCGCGGGCCAAGGCCAACCTGCAATTGCCGCTCGACAGCGCGGTGGGCTCCGCGCTGGGCCAGCGCATTCTCGAACGGCTCGGCCAAACGCCGCTGTTCATCGCCGCCGCGCTGCCGCTGCGCGTGCTGCCGCCGCGTTTCAACCGCTATGAAGGCGGCGGCACTTACGGCAGCCACATCGACAACGCCCTGTTCCGCCTGCCCGGCACCGACACCTATGTGCGCACCGACATTTCCAGCACGCTGTTCCTGTCCGATCCGCACGAATACGATGGCGGCGAACTGGTGGTGGAAGACAGCTATGGCGCGCACCGGGTAAAGCTCGCCGCGGGTGACATGGTGCTCTATCCCGGCACCAGCCACCACCACGTCACCCCGGTGACGCGCGGCGCACGCCTGGCCGCGTTCTTCTGGACGCAAAGCCTGGTCCCGGCCGAGGCCGACCGCCGCAGCCTGTTCGAGATGGACCAGGCGATCCAGGCCCTTGCCGCCGACCAGCCCGATCATCCCTCGGTCGCGGCGCTCACCGGCGTCTATCACAATCTGCTGCGCCGCTGGTCGCAGCCATGACCGGCTTGCCCCTGCCGGCCGACATCGTCACGCTCGATGATTACAAGCGGCACGCCGCCGCACTCATCGATCCGGCTACCTGGGCACATATCCAGCAGGGCCACACAGATGCCAACCGTGCCGCCCTGGCGCGCTGGGGCCTGGTGCCGCGCATGCTGCGCCTGCTCAACGGCGGCAGCACCGGCACCATGCTGTTCGGCCAGGCCCACGCCGCGCCGATCCTGCTCGCCCCGGTGGCCTATCAGCGGCTGGCCCATGCCCAGGGAGAAATCGCCACGGCCCAGGCCGCCGCCGCGCTCGACACCGCGCTGGTGACCAGCACCTTGTCGAGCGTGGCGCTGGAAACGATCGTCCAGGCCCTGCTCGATGCGGCCAGGGAATTGCAGCGCCCCGCGCCGCCGCCCGCCTGGTTCCAGCTCTATGTCCAGCCCGAACCGGCAGACACGCTCGCCCTGGTGCGCCGGGCCGAGGCAGCCGGCTATGGCGCCTTGGTGGTAACGGTGGATGCCGCCATCAAGCGTGCCGAATTTACGCTGCCGCCCGGCGTGGAGGCAGCCAATCTTGCCGGGCAGGCGCCGCCGCGTCATCACACCCATGCCCACAGCGGCCAGCTGGTATTCGGCAGCGCGCTCGCCGCGCAGGCTCCAACCTGGGACACCCTGGCCTGGCTACGCCGCGAAACCACGTTGCCTTTGGTGGTCAAGGGCCTGCTTCACCCCGATGACGCGCTGCGCGCCCGCGATGCCGGGGCCGACGGGGTAATCGTCTCCAACCATGCCGGGCGCGTGCTCGATGGCGTGGCGCCCGCGCTGATGCTGCTGCCGGCGATGCATGCCGCACTGGGCGCCGACTATCCGCTGCTGTTCGATGGAGGTATCCGCAGCGGCGCCGATGTGCTCAAGGCCATGGCGCTGGGCGCCCGGGCGGTGCTGGTCGGCGCGCCGCAATACCATGCCCTGGCGGTGGGCGGCATGGCCGGCGTGGCGCATATGCTGCACATCCTGCGCACCGGATTCGAACTGGCCATGGCGCAATGCGGCTGCACCAGCGTAGACCAGATCACCCGCGATCTGGTGATTGCCTTGTAGGCCATAGCCGTTAAGTGGCGGCGCATGATCTGCGATCTGCCCAGCTATCTCGCCCGCATCGGCCTTGCCGCCGCCCCCGCTGCCACGCCGCAGGGCCTCGAACAGGTGCAGCGCGCCCATCGCCAGGCGATCGGGTTTGAAAATCTTGACGTGATGCTGGGCCGGGGCATCGGCCTGGAACCGGCCGATATCCGGGGCAAACTGGTCGATCGGCCACGCGGCGGCTATTGCTTTGAACATAATCGCCTGTTCGGGGCGATGCTGGCCACCATGGGCATGCCCACGCGGCCGCTGCTGGCACGGGTATGGTTGCGCGTCTTGCCCGGCGTGGTGCCACCGCGCACCCACACGTTCAGCCTGGTGACACTGGCCGGCGAGCAGTGGCTGGCCGATGCCGGTTTCGGTTCGTCCTATGTCCCGCCCATGCCCCTGGCCGATGGCGCTAGCGCGCTGGCTGCTGATGGTTATCGCCACCGCTTGCGCCGCGCCCGCGCGCCCGGCTCGCTGCGCGGCGAATGGGAGGTGGAACGCAGCCAGGACGGCACCACGTGGGAGGCGCAATACAGCTTCGACACCACAGAAGTGGCTGCGCTGGACCTGGCCATGGCCAACCACTGGGTCGCCACCCGGCCGGAATCGCGCTTTACACAGGCCTGCATCGTCTCGATCGTGCAGCCGCAGGGCTTTGCCTCGCTGCTCGACCGCCAGATGACGGTACAGACTGCGCATGGGCGCGACGTCAGCGAACTTCCCGATGCAGCCGCCTGGCAGCGCACCCTCGCCGATGTGTTCCACATCGAAATGACCGATGCCGAGGTTGCCCAGCTGGCGCCGCGCCTGTTCGGATAAGTCCCCGGCTGGCCTTGGCCGCCAATCACGCTATAGCGCGCGCCATGACTGTGGTTACCCGCTTTGCGCCCTCGCCCACCGGCCGCCTGCATGTCGGCAACATCCGCACCGCGCTGCACAACTGGTTGCTGGCGCAAAAGCATGGTGGGCGCTTCCTGCTGCGCATCGACGATACCGATGCGGCGCGCAGCCGCGAGGAGCATGTCGAGGCGATCCGCGCTGATCTTGCCTGGCTTGGCCTCCATCCCGAGCGCGAAGAGCGCCAGTCTGCGCGCTTTGCCATCTACGAGGCGGCGTTCGAGCGGCTGATCGCGCAAGGCCGGCTCTATCGCTGCTATGAAACCGCGCAGGAACTTGATCTGAAACGCAAGATCCTGCTCGGCCGCGGATTGCCGCCGATCTATGACCGCGCCGCCCTTGCCCTGACCGAGGCCGACCACGCCGCCCGCGCCGCTGCCGGCGACAAGCCGCACTGGCGCTTCATGCTCGATCACGACACCCCGATCACCTGGGACGATGGCATTCGCGGGCCCCAGCATTTCGATCCGCGCCAGATGTCCGATCCGGTGGTGCGCCGCGCCGATGGCTCGTGGCTCTATATGCTGCCCAGCGCGATCGACGATATTGAAATGGGCGTAACCGATGTGCTGCGCGGCGAAGACCACGTGTCGAACACTGCCACGCAAGTGCAGATGTTCCTGGCGCTTGGCGTCCAGCCCCCGCGCTTTGCCCACGAAGCGCTGCTGACCGGCAGCGAGGGCAAGCTGTCCAAGCGCCTGGGCTCGCTCGGCGTGGCCGACTTGCGGGAAGCGGGGATCGAGCCCGAAGCCCTGGTTGCCCTGCTCGCCCGCCTCGGCACGTCCGATCCGGTCGATCCGGCGCTCGACGCGGCAGACCTCGCCGCCAGTTTCAATCTCGCCCATTTCGGCCGCGCGCCAGCCCGGTTTGACGAGGCGGAACTGCAACGCGTCAACGCCGCCGTGGTCCATCGCCTGCCCTATGACCGCGTCGCTGCCCTGCTGCCCGCCGGCATGGGCGCGGCGGCGTGGGAAGCGATCCGCCCCAACCTGGCCCACATCGGCGAAGCGGCCGATTGGTGGCAGGTGATCCAGGGGCCGATTGCCTCGCCGGCGTTCGATGAAGAGACCCGCGCCTTCCTGTCTCAAGCCGCGCAGGTTGCCGCCGCGCTCGATTGGGCCAATCCCTGGCCCGCGCTTACTGCCGCGCTCAAAGACAGCACCGGCCGCAAGGGCAAGGCCCTGTTCCTGCCGCTGCGCCAGGCGCTGACCGGCATGGACCACGGGCCGGACATGAACGCCCTGCTGCCCCTGATCGCCCAGGACGAGGCGGTTCGCCGCCTGTCCTGAGCGCCGGGGATCACAGCCGGAAGCGCAGCCCCGCCGTGGCGCTGCCGCCATTGCTCGGCGCGCCCAGCTCGCCCGAACCGGTGAGGAACAGCGTGGCGCCCGGCGCCATCTGATACTCGACGCCGGCCGCCAGGCTGGCGCTCAAGCGGTTGCGCCGCACGCCCACGGCCTCCAGTTCGTCGGTCGAGCCCGCCAGGCTGGCAAACGCCCGCGCCTGGCGCCCCTGCACGCGATAGCGCATGCCCAGCGTGACAAAGCGACGCCACGGCGAGGCAGCATCCGGCGCGGTTTCAAAGCCAAGCCCGGCATCGACAAAGCCTTGGGTCAGGCGCGCCCGTGCCACGTTGAGGGCAAAGGGATGGGCGCTCGCTTCCTGGATCGCCTCGTGGCTGGGCCGCACCCAGGGCGTGCCCCCTTGCGG
>NZ_KE148507.1:4332-15701 GCF_000410615.1 Novosphingobium sp. B-7
GTGCCCACTTGCGGGCGCAGCAACCAACCCGATCCCAGAGGGACCGTGCGGCTGAGCGAGGCATCGAAAGACCAGCTGGGCAGCGAATAGCTGGCCGTGATCACCCCGGCATCGGGCACGGTGCGGCGGGTAAAGGCATCGGCATCGTCATAGCTGGCCGACAGCGTCACGCGGGTTTTCCCGCCAAACCGCGCGGTCACGCCGCCGATCGCGCCGCTGGCCTTGGTCGATGCGCCCAGGCTGGCAATCGTCTGGTGCCGGTCCATCCACCCGACATAGGCAGCGACGGCATAGCCTTCGCCACCGACACCCAGGCCAACCAGGCCGCCATAGCCATTGAGCGTTGCCGCGCTCACTCCTTGCGCTCCATTGGCACTGAACTGGCGCGTGCCACCCACCATCTGGCCAAACCCGAAGACATGGCTGTCGCCACGCGCCTCCGCCCCGCCCATCGTCCGGCTGGTGCTGGCCAAGGCCAGCGCGGTTTCCGTGCCGATCTGCAGGGCATCGGCATAGGGTTCTGGCGTCAGGCGGGCGAACGCTGCAACGATCGGTGCGCCGTTGCTGTCCTGCAAGCTGTCGAGCGCGGGGAACAGCGCCGCTGGTGCATCGGCCGCCGCCATGGCAGTGTTGATATAGCCGATCGCGCGGCGCACCTGCGGCGCATAGCCCGGGGCATTGGCAAACTGCACCAGCAGGCCCAGGTCACCGTTGGCCAAGGTGCGCAGCGAACCGGCCAGGCCCGTTACCGTGTCAAACTGGCCGGTCACCCCGCCCGATGCGGTAATCAGGTCCAGCGTGGAACCCACCTTGACCGGCGTGGTCGCCACGATCTGCAACGTGCTCCCGGAATTGATCGTCAGCGTCCCGTTGATGTTCAGCTTGTCACGGGCACTGGGCGCGATTTCGAACACCGTGGTCGATCCGGTGGCCAGCAGCACGTTGCCATTGACCGTCATCGTCCCAGGCGACGCACCTGGGCTGAGCGTGCCGCTCACCGTGATATTGCCGTTGACCGTGCCCGCCGAACCGAACACCGCGCCACGCCCCACGGTAATGCTGTCGGCGTACATCACCGAGCCGGCCAGGCCAACGAGCCGCCCACCGGTCAGCACCACGCTGCCAAAACTGCCCTGGTTTGCCAGTGTGGCAAATCCACCGCTTTGGGTCAGGCTCGAAACCCCGATTACCGTGTCCAACGCCACTGGTGCGGCCTGGCTGCCACCGTTGATTTCCAGCACATTGGTGCCGCCGCCGGCATAGATCGATCCGGCAAACGCACCGTTCATCACCAGACGGTCGTCACCGCTGCGGGTCACGATGTCGCCCGTGATCGATCCGCTGTTGATCAGCGTGGCATTGCCGCTCAACAGATAGACGTTCCCAACGATACGGCCACTGTTGTCAAACGAGACCATGTTGCTGACGTCAGCCGCGACAGAAACGGCATAGCCGACGGGCTGCCCATAGCCGTACCAATCGGGATCGGTCTGCGGCGTGAAGCCCGTGATCGTGCCACTGTTGACGATCGTGAGGGTGCCGGCTTCTGCTGTCGGTGGATAGCTGTAACCGCCATCCACGATGCTGAGGCCGCCACTGATCACGCCGCTGTTGGTCACACTGCTGCCAGCGAAGGTATTGGCCGCCAGGTCGACAGCCGGGCTTACGCCATTGTTCCCGATGCTGCCGCTGTTGTTGAAAGTCAGGCTGGATCTGCTCCACGCCGCAACGGCAGACCCCGTCAAGGTCGGCGAACCAATGCTGGCGCTATTGTCGAACAACGCCGTGGCCACCCAGGCCCGGCCGATATCCGCGCGATTGACGAAGCCCGCCAGATCGCCCTGCAGGCCAGGCACGAGTTGGACGGTATAGCCCGAGAGCGTGCTTACGCCGCCGGTGGTGGCCAGCTGGTTGATGATCGTGCCGGTACCAGCGACCAAGATGTTGCCGGTATAGCCGGATGGCCCGGCGATAGTGACCTGCGCGTCGGCGCCGTCGGCGATCGCGAGTTCCTGCGTGAAACCTGCGGGCAATGCCTCGCCCAGCGTTACGGTTGCCGTGCCGCTGCGCAGGTGCCCCACCGAGTTGGTGCCTGCTCCACCATCGATCATGCCGGTCACGCCGAAACCGGCTCCCGTCTCGATCAGCTGATCATTGCCGTCGCCGAACAGCAGGTTCCCGTTGATCGTCCCGCCATCAGCAATATAGACGCCGCTGTTGTAAGCGCGGTCATAGACTTGGGAATAACCCAGATCGACAGTCCCGTTGATGACGCCAGCGTTGCGCACCAACCCACCGCCCATCTCCACCGCGTCGCCAACGCCGGTGATCGTGCCACCAGCCAGGTTGGTCACCTGGTTTGTCCCGCTGTAATAGCCATTGGTCGACATGGCGATGGCAGCGCCACCCGTGCTGACGAGCGCGCCGCTGTTGTTCACCGTCGTGCCGATCATTTGCACCGCACTTTGGCTCGCCGTGATGCTGCCCGTGTTCGTCAACGTACTGGCAGTCACGCCCACACTGCCATCGGCCACGATCGTGCCGGCATTCACCACGGCTTGCGCGGTGACGGCGCCATAATAGTTAATAGTATTGCCGCCCGAAGAGCTGTCGGTCAGGCGGACAGTCCCGTTGTTGATGAACGTCGTGCCCGTCTCATAGGAATAGTAAGCCGTGGGCAGCACGACCGTGCCCACCGGATTGGTCGTACCGCTGCGCGTGGCTGACAGCGTGCCATTGTTGGTGATCGTGACAGGTATGCTCGCGGCGCTACCGTTGTATCCGGTGGCCTGGCTCGGGATCACCGACGTCGTGCCCAAGGCCGGCATGTCGGTCGTGGCGACCGTACCGCTCAGCACGACATTGCCAGTGCCGGCGATGCTCACCGTGGAACCCCAGGTCCCATCGGCATGCAATGCGAGGGTGGTGCCGCTCGCAACCTGATAGCCGACGCGGGCAAAGCCGCCGGGCAGCGCCAGGGTGGCGCTCGCGTCGCTCGTCACGTCATATCGCAATTCCGAATGATCCGCCTGGACCAGGCCGTTGATCCCGGCAAAGCCGCTGGTTCCCGGCCCGCTCAGCGTGGTCATCAGCACGTCATCCCGGCCCAGGGTCAGATTGCCGTTGAGCATCCCGCCACTGCTCGCGACGTACATCGTCCCGCCATAGGAGGAGTTGCCAGCGCGGGTGGCGATGTTGACGTCACCATTGATCGTGCCGGCGTTATAGACACGGATGGAAAATGCCCAGGACTCGCTGGGCGCAACCGCGGCATTGCCGCCAGTGATGATCCCCCCGGCGCGATTGTCGATCTGGGCATAGGCTCCCAGCATCACGGCCGTTCCAGACGCGCTGATCTGTCCGGTATTGGTCAGGATACCGTCGCCCAGCAGAACCCCGGTCGTCGCTCCAGCAATCGTGCCGCTGTTGGTGCCGGATGTGCAGATACAGGTATAGGTCAGTTCCAGGGCAGTTCCGCCGGTCGAACGGATCGTGCCACTGTTGCTGAAGCCCGAGCCAGTATAGACCGAGGCAGCCGTGCCGCCCGCGGTGATCGTGCCGCTGTTGGTGAAATTGTCGCCGTTTGTCCTGAGGCCATTGCCGCTTGCGGAAATGGATGCCTTGTTATCGATGACGGTATTGGCAAGGTCGACGGCATAAGCATCACCGCCGGTCTGGCTGGTAATAGTGCCCTCGTTCACGAACGTTCCGCCCGCTGGATAGAACGAAGTGTTGCTCACCACCGTTCCGGTCCCGCTGATCCCGGCCTGGTTCAAGAGCGTTCCAGCACCATCGAAGTAGAGCGACGATACAGTGGGATAGTCGCTTGCCACGGTCAGCGTCGTGCCGAAGATGGGCGCCAGGCTGAGCTGGGTGAAATGCGTCGGCAGCACCGGCGCTGCCGACAGTGTCGCATCGCTGCTGGTCACCAGCTTCAGGGTGTTGACCCCGGCGCCGCCATCGATTGCGCCGGAAATGCCAGTTACCAGGTTCCCGCCGTTGAGCGTTGCCACCAGCACGTCATCGCCCGATCCGAACACGACATTGCCGGCGATCGACCCGTGGGATGAATCGATCGTGCTGTTGCCAGACCCGGTGAGGACATTGCCGACGATTGTGCCCTGGTTCACCAGGTTAAGGCTGCCTTGCGTGCTCAACGCGGTATTGCCGGGCTTGACCGAGATCACGCCGCCGGCAGCGTTGGTGACATTGAGCGTGCCGCTGCCAGTGGCAATGATCGTGCCATTGCCGGTGTTGCTGATCACGCCGCTGTTGGTAATGTCCGCCTGGACCGGCGTTCCGTCGATCACGCTGGCGCCACTGGCGCTGATCGTGCCGCCCGCAAGGTTGGTCAGCGTCAGGTATGACGCACCGCCGATCGCAGCCCCGCTGCCGGTGTTGCTGATCGTCCCGCTGTTGGTCACCGTGCCATAGCTCAGCACGATGGTGGGGCTGGCACTGCCAGACGTGATCGTGCCGTCGTTCCATACCGTGCGATAATATGCGCTATTGCCCAGCGATGGCGCGATCGCGCTCAGCGTCCCGCCGTCGATCGTGCCGCTGTTGCGAATTGCGGCATTGGCCTGGATCGCGCCGATAAACCCGCTGGCGGTGTTGTAGATCGTGTTGAAGCTGAAATTGGGGTTGGTATCGTAGATCGCCACGCCACTCGTGCCGGTGATGGTGCCGGCATTGGCGATCGACAGCCAGGTGCTGCCATAGGGATTGCCAGGGCTTCTCGCCAAGGTGATGCCGTACGCGCCCGCGACCGTGCCGTTCTCGCCAACGCTAAGATTGAAGCTGGAGCCGGCAAAATCGGTGCCGCTGGAATCGGCTGGCCCAGATAGCACGGCGATGCCCGCAGTCCCCGTATTCGACACAGCACCGTTGACCGTGATCGTGGCATAGCGCGACTGAAACGACGCTGTGGCCGGCATCGCTACCGTGATCGCCGCCGGGCCGTTGGTGTTCAGGCTGGCGCCCTCGTCAACCGTCAGGGCCGTACCCGAACGCGTGATGACATAACCATCGCTGGACGTGCCGGTACAGGTCACCGCAGTGTCCGCCGTTTCCACGCATTGCGCCCAGGCATGGGCTGGCAAGACGGCCACCATGGCAGCCAGGCTGGCTTGCGCGCGCAGAAAGTTCGCCCGCGACGGGCGACGAACAGGTTGATGATGGTCCAACGATTGCCCCTAAGTCACGGTATCTAAACGGATAGATACCGGCCTTGTGTATGAAGCAATTTGAAAAGGACCAAAGCATTTTGATATTGCTGCAGCGCAAAAAGGTTCCGCAATGGACCTGTGCTTGCGGCTTGTGCTCGGATGCAGCCAGGCTGGCCAGCACGGGCGATGCCGCCTGGTGGCGTTTTTGCCGCCGAAGTGGGATCCTGAACGCAGGAAGGCCCCGTGCCTTGTTTGGCCGGGGCTGTCGTTATGTGTGTGAGGTGTAAGATGGTTGCGGGGGCAGGATTTGCCCAGGCACTCAAAAAATACACATATTTTGATTTTTAAGGACAAAATTTTCGAATTTGAAGACAATACCCCTGATTGTACCCCAACTGCTGCTAGGATCGATAGGCCGCCCGAGATGCGCGACGAGGTGCTAGCGGTTCAACATGGCCGCAGGACAGCCTCCGTTTCGCAGCGGCGAATTGCCACACAGATATTCTTCACGCAAAGCACGTCGCCGTTCGAGCGAACTACCACCTGCGTGGCAGGACCTAAGGCGTTCCGGTTCGAGGCCCTGTGCGACTGTGACTTGCTACTGAAGAAGGCGGGTGGACAAGGGTCGGTTCATTGCGTTGGGACTGAAGCTCCAGCGTAGGGATCGAATGGATTGTGAGATAATGCTGGACTGTTTTGAGGAATCACAGGCGGCGATGCGACCGTTGCGTCTGCGATGACAGGCAACGCCGGGGGCAGATTGCCGGTGATGCCAGCGCTGATAATCGGTGCGCCCAGCAACAGGAATACGCCAAGAACAACAAAAGCAGCGTGCTTTAACCTCAGCCTTCCCTGAAACAGAGACAGCCCGACCAAGCTTATCGCTACAATGCCCAACGCCGTTGCCAAGCTGCCAGACAACACTTCCCGCAGCCAATCCGCCATGGCGCCCAAGGCTTGAGTGTGGGCCGGTTCAAAAAGTGACGCGGTTCCGGCGTTCACGTCCGATTGCTCCAAATGGCGGCGATATGCCGCTGTCCCGCAAAGCGTTCGAGCTGCACGATCACGTCGACGGTGGATTGGACATAATGGACGATGTTTTCCCAGCTCAATCGCGCGCCCGTTTGTAGAATTAGGAGCGCAAGTTGCTTGATCGCGCCTTCTGGACTGTCCGCATGGATTGTGCTCATCGACCCAGGATGGCCAGTGTTGACGGTGCGCAGAAAAGTATAAGCCTCGCTGCCGCGCAGTTCGCCAACAATGATGCGATCGGGACGCATACGCAAAGCGGCGTTGAGCAGATCGTCCGTGCTCACGGCAGCTTCGCGCAATTCGTTGCGCGCTGCCAGCAATCCAAGGCTGTTGGGCTGGCCCAGGGCGATTTCCGGCGTGTCCTCGATAGCAATCACGCGCTCCTTGCTATCGATCTCCCGCATCAGCGCATTGAGGAATGTCGTCTTGCCCGTCGACGTGCCGCCTGAGATAAGAATATTTCTCCGGGCTTTCACGGCCTGACGCAATTGCGATGTGTGACCACGTCCAACTTCGTGCCCCCCGTCGGACGCTGTCGTTTGCCTTGAGCGAGTTGGCATAGGGCTATCAACCATGGGATAATCATCGAGCGTGAGGCTCTGAATGACGTGGCGACGGATCGCTAAAGCCACGCCAGCACGGGTTGCTGGCGGCATTACGACCTGAATGCGTGAGCCATCGGGCAGGCTCGCGGCCAGCAATGGATGCTCACGGCTGATGCCTTGATTAGACCAGGCCGCTACCTGCCGCGCCATTTGCAGCAACACAGCCTCGTCGAGATTCACCACTTGGTGCTGTTCGATCGTGCCGCCCAGACTTTCGGTCCAGACTTCGCCTGCACGATTGACATAGATGTCAGTCACGTCGCTCTGATTGAGAAACGGTGCCAGCGGTGCCAGCGACGCGGTAAGATAGTGCCCAACGCGCGCACGCATGTCACGGCCTCTCGTCAATCGACGAAAAATCCAGATCGCGGGCAACGAAAACGGAAACGCTCGCCCCCTGCTTGACTGTCACAGTGCTTCGCACGTTCGCCCCGCCGGTCGAGCCTGTGGTTGGCGTGGTTACGCCTGGCCAACCGACGATATAAGTACCGTCCGCCAACTTGCTGGTGGCGACGTTCATGCCCACGTTGAGCGCCGACTGAAGGATCGCCCCACCGTAGCGCTCCAGGAAGTGGCTGTTGACCTTGCCTTTGACCCCGGCACGGCCAAGCGTATCGGCCGAGGGCGATTGCAGCGCAATTGTGACGCCATCGGGTCGGATCAGCCGCGTCCAGCGAATCAAGGCGCGGCTTTGACCGCTGGCGACATCGGACTGATATTCGCCAATGAGACGGCTGCCTCGCGGCACCAACACCTGCGAGCCATCAAAGCCCCGCACATCGCGTGATACAATCGCGCGAGCCAATCCTGGCTTGGTCGTGTCCAAGGCCGTTTCTAGCACGCATTGGATCACAGAACCCTGCGTGACGGTCGTCGCCGGGTTAAGCAACCGGGTGGCCTTGACGCGCTCAGGACCGCTGGTCGGGCTGGCGCCTTCCGCCGGTGCGGATGGAACTGAGGGTGCGCTGGACGGTGGCGGCGGGGCATCGAATACCGTGGTCGGGCCCGTGGCTGATGAACTGCCGGAGCCAGACCCAATCTGCGGCGTTAGCGGCGCGTTATCCCATCGCGTGCGTGAAGGCGTCGCCGCAACGACTGATGGCGATGTGGGAAGCGTTGTTGGTTGAGCGGCCCCGATGGGCTGCGCCATCGCCGGAGGCATCGCCATGAGCGGCACAGATTGCGGTTCGGCATAGGGCACCTGAAGGTCTGGAACCGCGGTTCCGGGCACCGCCGTGTCCTGCGGGGAAGCGTGTGTTGTCGGCGCGTTGAGCGCCTGGCGATGCGCGTCGAGTGTCATGAACAGCAAGGCACCACCAATCAGCGCCGCTCCGCCGAATGCCAAGATGCCGAGATTGCCGGTCCGCATCGCAACCTGTGGCCGGATGTCGTCAGCGGCCATTGGCATTCTCCCCCGCCGTGGGCTTGGGCGTGGTCAACCGCACGGCCACCGCCTTGTGCCGATCTATCCGAAAGACCAACTCCGGCCAGACCCGATCGATGGTATAGGCACCATCGCGCATGAATCCATCGATCGTCATTTCGCGACCCGTCTCATCGACAGCGAAGACAGCCGGCAAAGCCTTGTCTTCCGACCAGCGAATGTAGGTGCGCTGACCATCGTCGGCGATGGAATCAGGCTGAAGCGCCTTATCGCCTTTTACACGATAGCGCTGCAAGGCCGCTTGGGCGCTTGCAGCCCGCAATTGTGGAAGGAACTGAGCTTGCGGCGAGAATGGACTTGGTGATTGTGCAGGCGGCGATGTATTGGCAACGACCGAAAAGCGCAGCATGACCGCTGCGAACGCTTCATTGGGCTCCAACTCAAGCAGATAAGTCCGGCGGTCGGTGCGCACGATCATATTGGTCATGACCGCGTTGGGCAAAAACCGAACCGTGAGGCTGCCGGCATCGCGTGCCACGGTCACCGCCCATGGTCTAGCATCGGCCATGGTTACATTGATGATATGCTCGTCCTGCCCGAACTGCATGGTCAGCGGGGTAGCCGAGCCAACCCGGACATGGACCATCTCATCGCGATGCCAGATGGCGGTCTGGATGCGGGAATCGCCGGCACTCGGCACCGGCCATGCGCGCGCTTGCGCATAGGCGTCCATAGGCGCTGCCAGCGCCAGGGTCAGCAGGCATAGAGCACCTCGCGCGCTCATGGTTTCTTCGCCGATGCGCCGGCCCTGGCCATCGGAATGACAGGCGGCGGCGCTGAGGATGGCACGCCGGGTGTGGGCGGGCCAGCAGGCACAGTCGGAACTACCGTTGGTGCAGCCCCCCCCAGCGCGGCAGGCGCCGTATCGGGAATGCTCTCGGCATCGCGCCGATAGCGCGTGACCTGGAAGCCGAGCGGATTGATCAGGCGATCCTGCACCGTCATCGGATCACCCGAATAGCGATAGCTGATCACCGCCGCCCAGTCCTGATCCGCTGCAGCAGAGGCCGCCAGATCGGTGCGGTGTGTGCGGAAGCGCACAAGCGATGTAGCCGGGCCGAGCGAAGATACGCTCTTTACCTGCACTTCGATCTGCGCGGTACGTGGCAAGGACGCCAAAGGACTGGTGGGATTGGTCGCCTGCGTGGCGGCGATGTAGGCGGCGCGGGCTTCCGGTGCCGACCACAAAGCGGTCTTGCGGTAGTTCGCCTTGATGCTGCCCAGATCAAAGCTTTCGCGGGCGATCACATATTGCACCAGGAAAGACCGCGTCAGCGCGGCATCGGGGGCAATGGTCTGGCGTTCAAGTGGCTTGAGGGCTTCGACATAGCCGGTCTGGCGATCGACCAGCAGCGTGTACGGCTCGACAGTCTTGAGCGGAGCCAAGGCAACCAGCGCAAACGCCTCGGCAATGGCGACAAACGAGGCTCCGCCCGCAACCCACCACGCGATACGCCGCGAACGCTGGTCGCGTGCATCGCGATCTTCAGCCCAGGTCGCTGCCTCGCGATAGTAGGCGTCCAGGTCTTTCTTGCGTTCCGGTTTCATCGTTTCCCATCTCGCCGCTGGCCTGCGGCCGTGACGCGGCGCGTAGCGCGCGGGTACGTTTCTCCAAGTGCGGGTTCACCAGCACGCACGGACTGCGGCTCTCCATTGCCAGAACCTGTGGCAGTACGTTCCCGCTCGACCAGGATCGGCACGCGCGCCGGCGGCGCAGCGCCGCCGCTACCCACGCTGCCACCTTCTTCCACCAAGAGGCCAGGACTATCGTTGAAGCTGGTGCGTCCTGAGAAGCGGTCTCGTTGCCCGAAAATAGACGAGCCAAAAATATGTGATCGTGCTTCGCCCGCAACGGTCGGTTGCATTTCGGCCCATCCCCGCTGAAACGCCACGCGTCCCAGAATGCTAACCAGTATCAGCGCCGCGATGGCGAACGACAGGGTGATGACCAGCAGTTCCGTCGGCGCTGCGGGCGTCGCATAGCCAGCATCGCGCAATTGCAGCGCGCCGGCCAGCCAAGGCTCGAGCACAGCAAGTTCCGCAGCATAGACCACGGTCAGCCCCAGTGACCCGATCAGGCATAGCACCAGCCCGCGCGCCCAGCCTGCAAAGAGACCGCGCGTCGCGCCAAGCAGCAATGCCCCGGCCATTACCGGGGCCAGCGCAAGGAGCAGACCGGCGACCAGACGAATGGCCACCAGCGGCCCCAGGGTGCCGACCAGAAAGACCACTCTCGCCCACCCCAGGGCGGGATGGTCGTCGAGGGCAATCGCCTTGAACGTCGTGCCACCGTCCGCGACCGGAGCATATACTTCGCGCCCGGTGCCTTGCGTAGTCAGCGCCATGATCCCGTCGTCGGCCGCCTGAAGCCGCATGGCCATGCCCTGCCCCATGCCCGGCAACTGGTTGTCGAGATGCAAACCGGCGGCCAGTTCGGCCGGGCCATGCAGTACCAGATCGTAGATCACGATGCGGAAAGCCGGCCAACTGGCCGCCAGCGTGAGGGCAATACCGACCTTGAGCGACGTGCCGATCAGATCGCTGCCCGATACGCCGCGCCCTGCCAGCAAGCGGATCGCAAACGTCGCGATCAGCAAAGTGAGCAAAGTCGTGACGACCGTTTGCCCCAGGCCACCCGGTTGGGCCAGGGACTGGAACCCAACCGAACCCAATGTCGTCGCCTGGCAATCCACATGCGCCAGCATCGAGGAAAGGAACTGCTGGCCGGTGTTGACGGAAGGGCAAGCCATCGCTCAGGCCGCCCCTTCCAGCAAGGGCGCCAGCCAATCCTGCGGATCATCGCCCAGATCGCTGCGCAAGGCATCGAGCAGCCGCACGTTGGCTTCCCGCCCCGACAGGATCGTCAGGATATCCTTCTGCCCAGAGAGATCGAGCCGCGCCACTACGCTGTCGTTGCCATGCTTGATCAGGAAACAGCGCTGGCTGTCGGGCATCGCGCGGATCAGGTCGAACTCGTGCTGGGTCAGGCCGAAGCCGCCGATGTAATCCTCGGCGCGCGCCTTGGGATTGACCATGAATATCTGCGTTGCCGCCTGCTCGATGATCGCGCTGGCGATGCGGCTTTCCAGGGCATCCTGCGCGCTTTGCGTGGCAAAGCCG
>NZ_KE148507.1:16135-27598 GCF_000410615.1 Novosphingobium sp. B-7
ATCGATCCCGCCGGCGAGCAGCGTGATCCATTCGGTCAGAAACGCGCGGTTGGCCGCCGTATCGGGCAATTGCAGCGGATTGAGCCCGGAAGGCAGGCCAGCGCGCAGCTGATCGTACTGCCCACCAATCGCGCGGATGAACAGTTCGGCGCCACGATCCTTGTCGAAAAAGATGATCCGCGGCGCAAACTTGCGCGCCTGGGCGAGCAGGAAATTGAGCACCACCGTCTTGCCCGAACCCGAGGGACCGATGATCGTGAAATTGCCCAGATCGTTCTGGTGGAAATTGAAGAAGTAGGGGCCGGCCGCCGTCGTCTCGAACAGGGTGACGGCGTCGCCCCAGTGATTGCCCTTGGCCTGGCCGACGGGGAAATTGTGCAGGCTGGCAAGCCCAGCATAGTTGCGCGCCGAGACCAGCGCGCGCCGGCCGATATAGCGGAAATTGCCGGGGAACTGTGCCCAGAACGTGGGTTCGAGCGCGATATCCTCGCGCACGCCGACCATGCCAAGATCGCCCAGCACCGCAAGCACTTCGGCCACCTGCTTGTCGAGCGTGGTCAGGTTTTCGGCGTAGAGAACAATCGTCGCATGATGCTCGCCGAAGGCTGCCCGGCCGGCCGCGACCGCATCCTTGGCTACGCGCAATTCTTCGCGCAGGCTGACCGCCTCATCCTCGGTCGAGCGCATGCGTCGCAGCGCTAGATTCATTCGCCCCAGCGTTTCCTGCCGATCGACGAAGGCGAAGGATTGGCTCACCGTCATGTCGAACGGCAGGCGATAGAGTTCGTCGAACATGCCGGGCATGCTTTGCCCGGGATAGTCCTTGATCGACACCACCGCGCCGAACAGCCTCGCCTGGTCTCCGGCCTGACCTAGTTCGAACGCATCCTGGCCAAAGCTCACGCGGCGGTACGGCAGATAATGGCCGATATCGCCTTGCGGCAGACCGACCGGGCGCAGATCGCCGTTGTAGAGGCAGGAGAGGAATTCCAGTGGCTCGGAGCGGAAGCCGTCTGGCGTGTCGTAGACCCGCAGCAACTTGGGGCTGTAGCTGGAAAGCGCCGCCATCAAGGCATCACGCGCCGCATCGAGCTGACGCACTTCGCCAGCGATCTGCGCGCTGGTGCCACCTGCCTGCGCCTGCCGCCGCAAGATCCCGCCCAAGCGCTCGAACATGCCAAGCCGGCCACGGACAGGACGGCGCACAATCGTCAGGAACAGCTCGTTGACGTAAAGCTCGCGAGTTTCGAGCAGATTGCTCCAGCGCGCATGGAGATCCTGGGAAAACGCGTCGCCGAACTGCGCAGCCAGATCGGGCTGCACCTTGCGGCGAATAACGTGATGATAGACGGCAAAGCGCGAAGACCCGATCGCGCGCAGCATTGCGTCGCGCATCTCGGCGCGATAGTTGATGTCTTGCGTATCGGCCGTCTCGAATAGCAAGCCACCTAAGCGGATCGTCTGCGTCAGCAACCCATCGCGTGTCTCGATCGTGACATCGTCAACATGCCGACCGTAGGGCAAATGCGTGCCCGCCGACGTCTCACGCGCGATGACTTTGGGATCAACTGTCAGGGGCGGTAAGAGTTGCATTGCCACAGCTTATGATTGCGCACGCGCGGACAACGGCTCACGCGCAGGATCCACAGGTCGGGGAAGCGCGGCTCGTGCCGACACAGGACCATCCCTGCCAGATGGACTGCCACACAAGCCAACAGCGCGAGGACAGACCGAAAAATCAGGAAAAGCTCGGCACAGAGGATACCGTTGATAACGAAGAAGCTGTAGGTCACCCCGGCAAACATCTGCGGCCGCGTGAGAGCGACAAACACCGTGTCACGGCGAAGACTGCCTGACACGGCGGATCAATACTGCCCTGCGGTCGCCGCTGCGCGGATACCGCCCACGATGCTGGCTGCACCGAATAGAATGAAGCAACCCAGTACCACCACAGCGCCATGCCGCCAGTTGATGCGGCCGGTAAGCATGCCGAATCCGACGGCTGCAATGGCAATCACCGCGACCACTGTGGCTACCGTGCCCATCAAAGTGCCTTGCAACCAACTCACCGCCGATATGAGCACGCCCGAACCCTGTGGATCTCCCGGCACGGCGGCCAGAGCCCGCTGCCCGAGCAGCATCACGAAAACAGCAAGTGCAGAGCCAAAGTATTCGATCTGACGTTTCATTTTCAACCCAATTTCCCCTTCTAATGACAGCCCCTTGAACAAAAGCAAAATCTGCCCGGCAAAAGGATTCTCCCTGAGCAAGATTTTGGCCGCACAGAGCGTTCGACTTTGTCAAAGATCCTTGTTTCCACTTTGCTGCGATGCTCCTCCAGAGAAGCAGCAGTCCATGTCACGATCCATCCTGCCCCTTCCCAAAGATGGTTGATTCAAAACATACCAGTATCACTCAACAACTTTAGAATCGGGCTCTGAGGATCGGCCTTTTGCTCGGCGGACTAAATCGCTGACCGAAACCTGCTGCGGCATCTTCACGGCCATGTGCATATCATTCTTCGACAGCGTGCCACTGATAATCGTCGCGCCGATCGCAACGCAAACGTAGTTGATGATCTAGTGCACTCGAAGTTGCAATTCCCAGCCATAACCTTATATTTATACCATTTTATCTTTCATCGAATTTTCTCATAACATAGATAATTAATTTCCAGAGTGCATAAATTTCTACAGCTAGAACCGGCGCAAAAGCAAACGCGAACGATATTTTTTGCGGGAGAGGAATTAATAATAGCGCACAAAGATGTGCCAGAAAGATCAATATAAGTAGGAACCACAGGAACCATCGCCTGCGTAACGGCCAAAGCAGTCCAATTAGTATCGTAAAAATAACAACAACCATCGAAGAAAAAAACGGAGCTGACGTGCTTGAAAAATGAGCCACCGTAACAAAAGTCAGAAGACCCACTAATGAGCCAATAACTCCGAGATTCTTCGGTGGCGAGAATTCAGTATATAGATCGCTACCCTCTTCCATGCTTATTCTTTCATACATTTGTCGTATTCCGACGTTATGTTGTACACATCATTGGCCAATGCGCCTAGTCCTAAGCCCCATCCCACCGCCTTTACGATGAAATTACCCGCCCTTGAAAGCATTTGCCCATCCAACGAAATACTTTGAAATCCGGCTGCCCCCATACTGATACCTCTAAGATCTCCTGATACGCCGCCGGCAATGAGCCCTGCTCCCGCTACGGTGAGTTGAGCCAATTTGGCTTCCGGTGCAGCAACCGCCAACACAACACCTCCTGCATCGGCTGCGAGCGAAGCGAGATTGTTTCGTATTGCCTTATCCATACACCTACCAGACTTAGTATTATTGCTCTTTGGGCTTTGATAACCATTTTGTGGCGAGCCGCGGCCGGGTGCACCTCCAGCGGGCGCCTTAACAGGAGACCCCATTTGCGGAGAATTTTGACTATCATAAGTACAACTCAGAATTGGGGTTCGGGTTGCATCGTAAGTACCCAATTGGGCTAAACTATGTTTCGGAACACAAATAACAGTTAAACCACTCGGATCCACCCCATTTACAGGATCAGAACTAACGTAGTTATACCAATTGATCCCATCGCTATATCCGATGGGATCGGTTTGCATGAAGCGGCCGAGGCTTGGGGAGTACCAGCGGGCCTTGTAGTAGGCCAAGCCGACTTCAGGGAACCAAGCCTGTCCAGTGTACTGGAAGCGGCCAATGTTATTGGCACGCGGAATGCCGAACTCGTCATAGGCATTGGTGCCCAGCACATTTCCCGAGCCATCGGTCACGGCAATGATCGAGCCGCGCTCGTCGGCCTGGAGAAAGCGCCGATCGGTCAGGCCCGAGCCTTCGTACCAAACGACCGGCTCATCCGTGCCAGGGCCTGGCACATAGCGACGCAGCGTCGCTCCTGAAGAACCCGATACTTCCGCCAGAATGGCTGTGCCGTCATAGACAAACCGCGTCGAGGCCGGAGCGTTATATTCGATCAGGCGCCCCGCCCCGTCATAGCGCATCGTCGCGGAGGGACCGGAGGTCATCTCGTTGAGCTTATCGTAGCCGTAGCTTGAGCTGCCCGAAGAGGTCAGGTTCCCACGACCATCGTAGCCGAACGCGACTCCACCTGCGGCAGTGTACTGGTTCAGACCATTGGTCGTATAGGCGCGACTGGTGTTCACGGCTCCCGTCCAAGCGTAGGCATCATTGCTGCGAACGAGGCTGGTAATTTGCGAAGCTGGGTTATAGCCGATCGCAGTCCCGGTCCCGCCCACCGCACCAATGAGATTATCGTAGGCCGTCCCGCCCAGGTCAAGCTTCAGCCCGGCAAGGCGGCTGACGCCGTCATAAGCATACGTGCGCGTCGTGCCGTTGCCATAGGTGACGAAACTGCGGCGTCCCAATGTGTCGTAGCTATACGATGCCAGGATGCCCACACCCGATGTGGCACCATTCTCGCGGATTGCGGTAACATTGCCAGTGAGATCGTAGTCATAAGAGACATAGTTGTTATCGCCCCAGGTCAGGCGAGTCCGGTTTCCAGCAACGTCATAAAGATAACTGACCGACCCGAAGGGCTGTGTCTCGCTGCTGAGGCGGCCCAGGCCGTCGTAGCCATAGGAGAGATTGACCCCGTCACCAGGGCGCTGCACATTTGTCACCTGGCCCAGCAGATTGTAGCTGAAGTTGACCGCGTTTTCACCGTTCGGCGTGCGCGACGCCACGCGCCCGAGGTTGTCGTAGGTTAACGTGATTGTATTGCCGTCGCGCAAGCGATGCTGGGTCACGTTGGAATTGGCATCGTAGGTCAACTGCTCGTAGTCGGTCGTCGAGCTTGAGCCAGCACCCTGGGTTGGTGACGGATAAAGAGTCTGCGACAGGCGATCGAAGCCATCGTAGACGTAGGTCGTCAGATTGTTCTGACCATCCTTCACCGACGCCAGCTTACCGTTAGCGGTATAAGCATTGGTCTGGGTAGTAGCCTGGGCCGTGGTGCCTACACCTTCTGTGACCGCCAAAACCCTGCCTATCGCATCCAAATCCTGCTTGGTCACCCGATCCGCCCCGCTAACTCCGGTCGTCTGGCTCGGCGCGCAACTCGATGCGGCAGAACCTGGGATGGCAGACAGATTCATGTATTGAATGGCACAGTAAGGCCTGCCCAAGGCGTCATAGAGTTGATCGTTGACAGCATAGGTTGTGCCACCAGCAACAACAGTCGAACGTACCGGACGGTCGTAAGCGTCCAGAGTCACATCTGTATGATAACTTTCGCTGAAATTGCTCAAGTCGGTCGCTTGGCTGGGCACCGTTCCGATTGCGGTCTGAACCAAAGTACCATTGGCATTATACGTGTATTTCACCGCCACCGGCTGGCGCGTACCAGAGCCATCGGGATCAGGACCAATCACACCAGTCACTCGGCGATCAGCATCGTAGAATGCATAGGAGATCTGACCTGCAAGCGGGCCTGTTGCTGAAATGACGTTGCCGACATTGTCATAGGCAAAGGTCGTGGTAGCGCTGATCGACCCGTCCCCGGTCGCGACGGTTCGCGAGATCGGCAATAGGTTGTTAGCCACACCAGTGGTCTGGGGGCCGTAGTTGATCGTCGTCCGAATCTCGTCGGCGCTATTGGCGCAAGTAGCGCTTCCCGAAAGCGAGAAAGGCCCCACCCCCGCTGTCCCGGTCAATGCTGTCCCAGCTTGCGTACGGCACGAAGAAATAGACGTCAGCATGTAGACATTCTGTCCAGACGCCACAATCGAGCCAGAGCTATTCTTGAAATAGGCCTGCATCGCCGTATATCTATAGCGAGTCTGTTGGCGCAGACCATTAGCATCAGCCGGGCCCGTAACCGAGGTCAAAAATCCTGTGGAACTATCATAAGTATAATCAGTTTCGTTGCCCTTGGCATCCTTCGTCCAACTTGGTTTGTCGCACAGCACCCCTGAAGAACAGCTCGACGGATATCCAGATGATTGCACGATGTCCGACAGACCCGATGCCACCTTTGCAACTCTCCGCTGCTCGGTCACATTCCCGTTGGAATCATAAGAATATTTCGTATACCCCGACGTTGGCGAACCAGATGTGATCACGCCTTCGGGAGGAACAACATAAGCCAACAACCCGGAAGAATTGTATTGGTAGGTATTTTTCTGATTCAGTGCATTCTGGAACGTCTGCAATTCCCCCGACGAAATGTCAGCCGTAGCTGTATATTGCGTTGACCCAGATGCAGATCGCACGCTTGAAAGTGTCGATCCACTAGCGGAAAAAGCGTACGTATAGTTTACGCCATTTTTTGAAAGGCCAGCAACTCTACCGCTAGAATCATAAGACAACGCAACGGTGTTTGTTGCGTTTGAGCCAATTTGTATAGACGCAACTTTCTGACCAGATGCGTCACTCTTAATTGTTTCGATACGCCCGGACGGGGTGGTTAAAATCTCTGTATATACTCCAGATTACTGAGTGACATTATAACTAGCATAAGGCCAGTTTTGCGTAAAAGCAACACAAGACCCACTAGATGAACATGAATCAATTGTATTATTTACGCCATATACTGATGATATGGAAGACCATGATATTTGGCTAGTCCCAGAGACTGACAGGGTATTAGTTGCGTATCCAAATTTTAAAGAATAGCCTGTAGACTTTGCAACAAGTGACAGTCTGATAAAGTTATAGCTATTCGTCACAGTTCCAGCCGCAGACTTGACCGACTGTGTCGTGTAATACAGCGCTTCCGTCGTACCGTCAGCGCGCGTGACATTAGTGCAATATGCAACATAAGGCCCAACTGGATCATAAAGATTGCGCTGGACTACACTCTTTGTCGGCGGAATCGGGAAATCATCCCCAGTAAAAGCCTGAGTAAAATTGTATATATCGCCGTTATCATCGGTATAAACAAGTGCAGTTGTAAAAACCCCACCGCCACCGTCAACATTTACATATTTACCCGTAGAACTATTATATGAAAAATTTATAGTTCTACTGCCAATAATTACCTGAACATTCCCGCCAAGCGCGCCAGTGACAGCGATTGTTAGTTATGAATCCAATTTCGATTTCCAGTAATAGTCCTTATATGCTCAAGGCCATTTTGGGAACCGCCGATAGACAGGATTTTCTCCGAAATTACCGGCAAGCCACTTGAGTAGCTTATACCGTTGTCATCTGAGTCTAGATTTTTTGGCAAACCAACAGCAACTTGCGCAAGTGCAGATGGCACGTAGAAGCCTATTGCCGTCGTTATCAGAAGCGTTTTATGAACCGCCTTGATCGCCGATCTACTTTTTGCCGAGAAATTGTGTGCGTTTGCCAAATTATTCATACCACATCACCTTCATAAATTTACTAATGGCTTCATAATTATATGAATAAGCCATTAGCTACCGGTAGTGGTGACGTTTACGCGGTTGTCGGCCTTGTCAGGATTGTAAGATGTATTGAGGCCGTTATTGACTGAGCCAGCGTGGGTAACTTGGACCAACCGGCCGAGAGCATCATACGTGTAGGCGACGGTCTCCGTGGCATGCGCCGGTTTGGCCACAACCAATGCGAAAGCTGCAGCATGCAAAAACGACTTCATCGCCCCACCCCTCCAGTTCGCCGGAAATGTTTCCGGATGATTGCTGTTGGTTTCCATGTTTTGACATGGAAGTCAATCTGGAGTCTTCAAAACTATCCTGTAATCAGCACGTTGAGGGTGATGGCCAGCTGCTTGAAAGATTGGTGGGCGCGGGACTTCCGCATCCAGCAGAGGCGCTGCCTCTACGGTTCGTAAAAGCCGTCAATGGAAACCTGCTGCCGCCAATTGCCGTAATGCCGACGACTTTGTCGACATCGTCAAGGGCGTCAAGCAGCACCCAAAACTGTTTTATATCAGGGCGCATTGATCAGAACCCGTGGGTCCTTTGACGCAATCTGAGGGGCACGATGCGCCGCAGGTGCTTGAAGAGCTTGTTCCAAGCGAAGCGACTGTAGACGACGATGTCATAGTATGATTTGAAATTGTGGTTCGACAGCCAGTTGTTCCGCACGAACTGCCAAACAATATCCACTGGATTGAGCTAGGGGCACCTCGGTTGCAGCAGCATCAGCGTAATCTTAGGCGCACGACATGGAAAGCGATTCCGGCAAGATGCATGTTCTTCGCGCCGTGCCCAGCAAAATGTTGCTGTTCTGTGGCTGAGCATGTGGGTGTAAACGATGATGGCCCATGCGGTTGAAGAAGCGATGGTGGTTTCCCAATTCTTGGTCAGGCCGCAGCAGCGGCAGAGCCATGCAAAGGTCCGCTCGACCAAATACCGGCGGGGCAGGATAGCAAAGCCTTTGCGCGTCCTAGGCGGCGTGGACAAATTGCCTAGAGGCGATCTTTCCAAGTGTCTTCGGGATATTTGATGATTTGTCGCCGCCATATCCAAACGGCGAACGAAAACATGATTGCTCCGGTAGCTATACCAGCACCCCATCCCTTCTGATGACCATGAAAATAGGCCACCAGAATACTGACAACGGCCGGAGCAGATAGCGCAAGCCAATCCCGTCGGGTCACTTTCCTCATGCGGCGTAATCTATCGCGAGGTGGCCGTAAAAACACCGATTTCTGCATGGTGTTTGGGAACGCGATTGACGCGATGGCCAGTCGTTGATTCAAGCCTGCTTTTTGGAGGCAGATTTGAGCCGGGGCGATCTCACCGAAGCAGAATGGCGAATTTTGAAGGGCTTGTTGCCAATCGAGCCTGAAAATCGCGGTCGAGGCAGGCGGCCGGAGCAGAACCGTTCTGTCGTCAACGGCATACTCTGGCGGCTCCGTTGCGGCGCACCGTGGCGCGATGTACCACCGAAATACGGCAGTTGGAACACGATCTATCGGCGGTTTCGACGCTGGAGTGAGGCTGGTGTTTGGGAGACCGTTGCGGTTACGCTCGCCGAAATCATGGCTGACAGCGGCCACTACAGCATCGATAGCACAACAGTCCGCGCCCACGTTTCGGCAGCGGGCGGAAAAGGGGGACTCATCGACGCGCTCTTGGCCGCTCGCGGGGCGGGTTCACCAGTAAGCTTCACTGCTTGGCTGATGCCCTCGGACGACCAGTTGCCTTCCACCTAACAGGTGGCGAGGCAGCGGACTGCAAGGCGTATGATGCTTTGATCGATCTGCCCGAGTGCACGCCCGACGCTTTGTTGGCGGACAAGGGGTATGACGCTGATGCCATTCGTGCGGATCTTGCCGAGCGGAAGATTGCTGCCGTCATCCCCGGCCGGTCAAACCGCCGCGTCAAGATCGAGCATGATCGAACGCTCTACAAGCAGCGCAACCGCATCGAGCGCATGTTCGGCCATCTCAAAATCAACCGCGCCATCGCCACCCGCTACGACCAGCTTGCCAACAGCTTCCTCGGCATGGTCCATCTCGCCACCGCCAGATACTGGCTCAAATTTGTCCACGCCGCCTAGCGCTTGATGATCTGGATTGGTCAGTCGCCCATGGGCTCCAGCGCCGTCTTCAGCTTGTCCCCGGCGCATCACCACCACGACACGTTCGATGACGGGAAGCGACCAGGCACCGCCTTAAGCACATCGACCGCCCCGTCACGATCCTGAATATCAGCCGTTTGGACCAGAACGGAAATCAGGAATCCAGAGGTGTCGGTGAGGATGTGAAGCTTGCAGCCGTTGATTTTTTACCCGCATCATAGCCGCTATGTCCCCCGGAATCGGTGGTTTTGACAATCTGACTGTCGATCACCCCCGCGCTGCGCGAGGGCTCGCGGCCACCGATCTTGAGCAGGCTCATGACCAACAGCGTGTTGATGGTCTCGAACAGACCGGCGTTGCGCCAGGCGTAAAAATACCGCCCGACCGTCGACACCGGCGCGTAGCATTTGGGCAGCAAACGCCATGCGGAACCGGCTGACGCCAGATAGACCAACGCATTGACCACATGGCGCATGTCCGTCGTGCGGCGGCGACCGTCCGTCCTGGCCGGCGAGATAGAGAACGCCAGCAAATCCCATTCCCGATCATTCATGTCGGATGAATAACGTAGCGCTTTCCGGCTATGGTCTTCCCCAGCCGTATCAGTCCATGCCATGATCCAGGCCATCTCTTCGCAAAGAAACTGAATTATAAAATGATGGTATTGTTTAGCAAATTTCGGATCGAGGTCTCAGTCGGACCTTATCAAATTTCAGCCATAATTAGGCTAAGGAAGCCACGAAGTGTGCTCCGTCATCGGGTATAAGCGACCTTGGGCTGGCTTATGGGGATCACTACCGAGATCGAGCAACTCACGCCCTTTCCGACCTTCGCCGCACGCTTCTGGCAATCCTCCAACGCTTTGGCATTGCTCGCCCAAACGCTGGCGGCTTCCCGCAAGGCCTGCCACCGCTGCGGATCGGACACCTGCAGCATCCGCTCCCCAGCCGCCCAGCCATCGCGCTGGAGAAGGCCGGCCGCACGCTCCTCCGGCCAGTGCCAGCTTTCCGGCACGGCTTGGTCGACGAAGTCCGGAACCACCCAGCCCAGCATGAAGCCGGCAACCACACCGGTCGCTGCCGCGACACCCAGCCAGCGCATTTGCTGAAGCCCCGTCAGGACGGATTGCACGATGTCGTTGATCGTGAGGACGGTGCGATCCAGGTCAATCCGCGCAGCGCCGAAATGCTGCCGCTCAACCTCACTTGCCTTGGCCGTCGCGTGATGGATCTGACCGGCGATGGCCTCTGGCGTCAGCTGCAGCGCGGGACTGCTGGCTAGCGTCTCAATCGTGGCTGCCGCGTCCTCCTGGCAGGCATGGATACGGGCCAGGTCCTGGGTGTAGTCCCGGCTGTGCAGTTCCTGCTGCCGCGCCGCAAAGCCTTCGACAGCGGCAATGAGAACGGCCAGCTTGTGCGTCATCGCCTCGAAGGCCACTTCGGGGCGGTCGAGGTCGGCCTGGGGGCTTGAGCGATGGGCGGCAGCGTCAGTCACAGGCCCAGCCCCCGGTCGCGCCCACGCTCAAGCGAGTGGGTCAGTTGCTGGGCGATGGACCTGGTCTTGGCCGCTTCGGTGATGTCATGGCCACTGACGCCCGGCGACCATTCCCGCGACCACTGTTTGCCGATCAGCTGGTTCCCGCGCTTGCTGAGTGCACTGCCCAGCTCGTGGTCCTTCTCCAAGCCCTTGGCCATGGCGCGCATCTGGCCTTCGACCTGCTGACGCGCCTCGCGGTTGCTGGAGCCGGTGAGACTGCCGCGCTGTGCCTGGAGCTGCTGCCAGGACTGGACGAAGCGATCGGCGCGCAGTTCGGGATTGGCCCGGATCTCGGCTTCGAGCTGCATGGCGCGGACGGCACTGCCGGTGCGGCCGGTGGCGGCCTCGGCCATGAGGCCGGGATTGCGCTGGAACGCGGTGCCGAGATCGCGCGCACTGCCGCCGGGCAGCGCATCGAGCGCCTGCGCC
>NZ_KE148508.1:0-209 GCF_000410615.1 Novosphingobium sp. B-7
GCACAATGCCATTAGGCTGGGTCAACGCCCGGCGCAGCACGGCATCGGCCGCCGCGTCCAGCCCCAGCGCCGCCAGATCGATGCCGGCGCGCGCCTTGTCGAGCAGGCGCAGCACGACCCGCTCCCCCGCACGCGAGGGCAGCGTGGACACGCGCACGTCAACCAGCCTACCGGCGAGATCGAGCGCCATGCGCCCGTCCTGCGGCAGG
>NZ_KE148508.1:519-2072 GCF_000410615.1 Novosphingobium sp. B-7
CGGCGGCCATGGCGCCATCGGCATAGACCTGCGCCAGCAGCGCCTCGAACGCTGGGTGTGGCACGCGGCGCCAGCTGGCGATCGGCCCACCCAGCCGCCGCACATCGAGCAGGGCCAATGCGCTAGCCCCTTCGCGCAGGACCACGGCCAGACCGCCTGGCTCACGCCCTTCCACCAGCAGGCCCATGGTGCGCGCTGCCGCGTAATCAGGGCGCCAGGTGGCGCTGTCTTGCTTCGGCGTCATGGCTGCGCCCCGGTTGGGACTGCGGCCGGATCGGGCGGACGGATCACCGTGTCGCTGGCCCCGCTTGCTGCCGGCCGTGCCGTTCCCAGGTAATCGCGGACCAGTTCATCGATCGACGGTTCCTGCCCCGGGGCATAGGCCACCTGCGCGCCGCGCACGGCATCCATGCGCCGCGCCGTCAGCGCCGCGCGCCCTGCCCCGTCGCGCAGGATGGTGGGGCGGATGAACACCATCAGGTTGGTTTTCACATGGCTTTTGCTGCGCGAACGAAACAGTTCGCCCAGCAGCGGCACATCGCCCAGCAACGGCACCTTTTCCAGCGTGCGCCGCTCGGCATCGTCGAGCAGGCCGCCCAGCGCGATGATCTCCCCATCGCCGACCGTCACCGTGGTGCGGATCTCGCGCTTGTTGACCACCAGTTCGCTGTTGCTGGACGAGACCGGCCCCGCCACCGAACTGACCTGCTGCCGCAGATCGAGCCTCACGGCATTGCCCGCGTTGATCTGCGGCGTCACGTCCAGCTCTATCCCCACGTTCTGGCGCTGGATCGTGCGGAAGGCGCCGGCCAGCGAATTGGACAGCGCCTCGCCGGTGGCCACCGGGATTTCCTTGCCGAACAGGATCGATGCCGGAACGTTATTGTTCGTGACGATGTGCGGGGTGGACAGCACGTTGGACTTGCTGTCGGCCCGCACGGCATCGATCAGGGTGCCGAAAAAACCCGATCCGCCGAGGCTGGTGGCCCAACCGGCGATGCCGCCGCGCGCCGCCAACGCGGCCTGCGCGGCATTCTGGCGCAAGAGATCCGCCGTGGCGCCAGAGGTGCTGGTGGTGACAGTGGCGCCGTTGATCACCGTGGTCGTCTGGTCGAGCCGATCGGCATAGAGGCCGCCGGCCAGATCGAGGATATTGGCCGCGCCGTTGGAAAAGCTGGTGACGGCAAAGGGCGCATCCTTTCCACCGATGAGCATCTGCACACCCAGTTTTTGCGCCACATCGTCAGACACTTCGACGATGATCGCCTCAACCAGCACCTGCTGCTGCGGCAGATCGAGCGCGTGAACCAGATCGGCCAGGCGGCGCTGTTCATCGGCCGGGGCGGCAATGATCACGGCGTTGGCGCCGGGATAGCGGGTGATCGTGGCGGTGCCGCGCCCGCCATCGAGGCGGATCGGCCCATTGCCCAGGCCGCTGGTGGTACCGCCGGAGGGATTGGCCGCCACGCTCGGCTCTTGCCCCGGCGCACTGGCGCTGCCCGCAGCGGCGCTGGCCCCAGCGCTGCCCATATTGCCCAGCGACACCGGCGCGG
>NZ_KE148509.1:0-18815 GCF_000410615.1 Novosphingobium sp. B-7
AGGCTGCGCGCCTGCCATGGCCGCCCGGCAACGGTGGCAAACCAGGCGGCGCCCGGTGGCGTGCTCGCAGCCGGCGCGGCAGCGCGTGCTGCGGCAGGCATGCCTTGCACACCTGCCGCAGCCGCCCCCATTCCGATCAAGGCCATCGCCTGGCGGCGGTCCATCGCCTCAATCCTTCCAGCTGCGCGCGGGCAGCTTGACGGTCACCACTTGCCCCAGATCGGCCGCGCTGCGCCCCAGGGCAAAGCCATAGTCGCCGGCCGGCATGGTCCAGCGCCCATCCTTCCAATCGGCCAGGAGGCGCGGATCGAAGGTTACCGTGGCGCTCTGGCTCGCGCCTGCGGCCAGGCTCATCCGCTTGAAGCCGACCAGGCGTTGCAGCGGCTGGCCATTGCGACGCACGAGATAGACTTGGCCCACGTCATCGCCGGCGCGCTGACCGGTATTGGCCAGGGTAAAGCTGGCAGACATCCCCGAAACTTTCAGGTCACGCGCGGCAAAGCTGGTATAGCTCAGGCCAAAGCCGAACGGAAACAGCGGCTTGTATCCCTTGCGGGCAAACCAGCGATAGCCCACGTCAGACCCTTCGATGTCGTAATCGGCGTGCAGCTGGTCCTTGCCCGGGGCCGGATCACCCCCGAAATTGGGCTCCACCCAATCCGCGCCGTCCAGCTTGGGCCGGGGCAACTGATCCAGGCTGGCGGGAAACGTGACGGGCAGGCGCCCGCCCGGGTTGGTGTCGCCGAACAGGACCGAAGCGATCGCCTCGCCGCCGCGGGCGCCGGGATACCACGCCTCCACTACGCCGGCGACCTTGTCGAGCCAGGGCATCATCACCGGGCCGCCGGTTTCCAGCACGACGATGGTGTTGGGATTGGCCGCCGCCACGGCAGCGATCAGCGCATCCTGGCCATCGGGCAGCGACAGGTCGGGCTGGTCGGCCCCTTCCGTGCGCCATTCGGTGGCAAACACGATCGCCACCTGGGCCTGGCGCGCCTTGGCAACGGCGTCGGCGATATAGCGCCCGTCGCGGAACGTGATGGTAGCCTTGGGCGCCAGGGCCTGGATCGCCTTGAGCGGGCTGGAGCGGTGATAGCTTTGCTGCATCAGCGCGGCAAACGGCCCGTCTCCGCCAAGCGAGCGCGTCGCGGCCGGGCCTCCTTCGCCCATGACCAGGCTCGAGCCCGAGCCGGCCAGCACGCCGCTGTCGGCATATCCGCCGATCACCGCGATGGAGGCGGCCGTCTTGGCCAGCGGCAGCGCGCCATTGTTCTTGAGCAGCACGATACCCTGCCGCGCGACGTCTTCGGCCACCTGGGCATGGGCAGCAAAATCGATCGCGCCGCCCGGCTGGGCCGGATGCTTGTCGATGCCCGTGGCATAGATCGCGGTCAGTACGCGGCGGTTCATGTCATCGAGGCGGGCGGCATAGGCCTTGTCCGCCCCGGCCTTGGCCTTGAGCACGTCAGCAAAATAGAGCGCCTTGTCCAGCTCTGCGCCGGATTGCTGATCCAGCCCGCCCAGCGCCGCTTCAACCCCGGGCACCGCGCCCCAGTCAGACATGACGAAGCCCTTGTAGCCCCAAGAGCCCTTGAGCACCTTGTTGAGCGCCCAGTCGCTGGCGCAGGCCTGCGCCCCACCAATGCGGTTGTAGGCACACATCACCGCGCCAGGCTGGCCCTTTTCGATGCCGATCTGAAACGCCAGCAGATCGCTTTCCCGCGCCGCGCCCTCGGCAATCTTGACATCGACATACTTGCGCCCGGTTTCCTGGCCGTTGAGCGCGAAGTGCTTGATCGTCGAAATGATGTGGTTCGACTGGATACCGGCAATCGCCGCGCCCACCAGATCGCCCGAGAGCAGCGGGTCTTCGGCCAGGTATTCGAACGTGCGGCCATTGCGCGGATCGCGCATCAGGTTGACGCCGCCAGCCAGCAGCACGTTGAAGCCCTTGGCCCGCGCCTCTGCCCCGATCATCGCCCCGCCGCGATAGAGCAGATCAGGGTTCCAGCTTGCCGCCTGGGCCAGGCCCGATGGCAGGGCGGTGGCGCCATCCTTGCGCAAGCCGCCCACCCAGGCAACGCCCAGGCTGGCATCGGTTTCGGTCAAGGCCGGCACGCCCAGCCGCGGAATCCCGGCGACATAGCCAGCGCCGAAAATCGCCCCAGCCGGGATCTTGGCCCCCGGCAGGAACGGCAGCGGCATGATGCCGTGGGTGAGGATCACCTTGTCGTCGGCGCTCATCTTGGCAAGCGTGGCGTCGGCGCGGGCCTGCGCGGCGGCCAGGTCGACAGCCGGGGCCTGCTGGGCGCGGGCACCGCTGCCAAGCGCCAGGGCGGCGCAGCCGAGCACGAAGGGCAAATGGCGTTTCATCGCTGGGATCCTTGCTGGAACGAAAAAGAAAAAAGCGGGCCGCACGCACGCACCAGGCGGCGCGCGGCCCGCAGCAGGGTAGACCGGTGTTAGAACTTGACCCCGGCGCGCACGCCGAAGGTGCGCGGATCGCTCATCGTCAGGCTGGTGGCGTTGCCGGTCACCAGCGAAACCTTGTTCTCGATGTTCTTGATGAAGGCCGAGGCATACCAGGTGTCGTTCGGCGCATTGTAGGTCAGGCTCGCCTGGGTGCGCGAGCGCGAAGGCGTCCACAGCTTGAGCCAGTAAGACCCGGTATCGCCAAACACCGTCACCGAATAGGCCGACGAATAGCGCGAATAGACCGAAGCGACGACATTGCCCGAACCGACCGGCACGGTGTAGTTTACCCCGCCGTAAATGACGGTGGCGGGGGTGCGATCAAGCTTTTGCCCGGCATAGTTGATGGCGCAGGTGCCGTTGACCACGCCCGAGGGGCAGAACTGCGTATAATGCCCGTCGGTAAGATCGACGCCGAGCGTGAGGTTGAGATCGCGCATCGGGAAGAACTGCGTCTCGAATTCCCAGCCCAGCACGCGCGCCTTGCCCGCATTGGTCGTCACGGTCTGGTTGGCGCCATTGATCGGGATCACCGCGCTTAGCTGCATGTTCTTGTAATCATACAGGAACAGGTTGGTATCGATCTTCATCCACGGCGCCACGCGGCCACGGAAGCCCAGTTCATAGTCGGTCAGGGTTTCCGGCTCGTAATAGATGGCATGCTGATCGGCATACTTGAGCGAACCGGGCGTTGCCCCCGGCGTGGAATAATCGCAGCGTTCCCCTTGCGAGGTGACCAGCGACTGGCCAGCCCCGCCGGTGGAACAGCCATCGCCAAAGCCGCCAACCTTGTAGCCGGTGGCGATCGAGCCATAGAGCAGCCCGCCCAGCACATCGGCATCAAAGCCCAGGCGCCAGGTGACCTTGCGGCCCTTGACCGAGGCATCGTTGACATAGCTGCGCCCGCTGCCCACGGTCGGGCCACCCGGCGCTGCGGGCGTGTTGGGATCGATGGAATACTGCCCGCCCACCAGCGGCTGGCCGCCCAGCGTGTTGAGGTGCACGGTGTGGCCATAGCGCGAGAGATCGTCGGCGGTATAGCGAATGCCCGCCGTAACGCGCAGGGCATCGGTCACCTTGTAGGTGCCCTGGGTGAACGCGCCCTTGGTGGACGAGATCGTGTGCTGCGGGAAGCCGTAGATGAACGTGTTGCCAAACGCGAAGGGCACCAGGTTGTAGATGAAGAACGCGATCCGCGATTCCTCGCGGAAGTAGTACAGGCCGCCCTGGATCTTGAGCGGGCCGTCGCCGCTCGATGCCAGGCGCAACTCGTGGCTCTGCTGCGTGTAATCGCCGTTGAACGTGCCGGGCAGGTTGACGCCACCCGAAAGCACGTTGCTGTTTTCCTTGGCTTCGTATTGGCGGATCGAGCCAAGGTACGTCGCTTTCACGCCGCCGAAATCATAGTTGAACTCGCCGTCGAGATTATAGGCGATGTCATGCACGTTGGGCTTGAACGAAGACTGATCCCCGCCGCCATACTGGTGCGCCGACAGCCCCGAGGTATAGGTCTGGCCATCGACCGGGTTCACATAGGTGAGCGGCGCGTTGAAATTGGCGCTGGCGAGCGGCGTGGTGAGCGACTGGCGGGTATCGCCGATCGGTGCCCACACGGCAAAGCGCCCGCCGCTGGGATTGTTGCCAACCTGATAGAAATTGCTGAACGGCACCGAGGAATCGCGTGATCCGGTCAGCCGTGAATAGCCGCCGCGCAGCAGCAATTCGCCGCGATCGCCCAGCTTGAACAGGCCCTGCAGGCGGGCCGAGATATTGGTGCGGAACTTGTTGTTGTAATTGGGATCGTTGGCCACGCCCTTGACGAAATTGTCGCGCGTGTCGAAATTGAGCGAGAGGCGGAAGGCGGCCCAGTCGTTGACCGGCAGGTTGAAGGCCGCGTCAGCGTTATAGGCGTTGTAATTGCCCACGCCGGCATTGGCTTCCACGCTGGCCCGCTCGAAATTGGGCCGCTTGGTGATCACGTTGATCACGCCGGCCGTGGTGTTGCGGCCATAGAGCGTGCCTTGCGGCCCTTTGAGCACTTCGACGTGGTCCACGTCCATGAAGCTCACGTCGGCCTGCTGCGGCCGCGCCAGATAGACGCCATCGGCCAGGAACGCGGCCGAAGGGTTGCCCTTTTCGGTGCCGTCGGTGCTGGTCACGCCGCGAATGGTGATCTGCAGGCCATTGGTGCGGTCGATCGACAGGCCGGGCACCTGGTCACCCAGCGCGGTGGGATTGGTCACGCCCTTGGAACGCAGGCCATCGCCGGTGATCGCGGTCAGCGCAATCGGTGTTTTCGATAGCAGCGTCTTGTCGCGCGTGGCGGTGACGACGATATCGGGCATCGACACATCGTCGCTGGCGGTCTTGGCCGCATCTTGCGCCGGTTCCGGCGCGGGCGCGCTCTGGGCATAGGCTGGCGCGGCCAGGGCCACCGCCGAAATCAGGCATGCTGTCTGGATCAGCTTCATGTCTTCCCTCCCTTTTTGTTCCCGCGTGCACGTGCGCCGCGGGTAGTGCTCCCGTTCGCGGCCACGCCCTGCCTGGCTTGCGCGCGTGGCGCAGACAGGCACT
Source organism: Novosphingobium sp. B-7 (assembly GCF_000410615.1). Taxonomy (NCBI): domain Bacteria; kingdom Pseudomonadati; phylum Pseudomonadota; class Alphaproteobacteria; order Sphingomonadales; family Sphingomonadaceae; genus Novosphingobium; species Novosphingobium sp. B-7. Next base: position 5,047 of record NZ_KE148509.1, read on the forward strand.
GCCCGGGCAATGGCCGCATGCCGAAATGGGGAAGAAACGGGCCGCAAAGGCCCAACGCCCGAAGCCATGCTTCGAACCGCAATCGATATCCTCTCCATCGGCGGCAAGTTTTCGATCTTGCTTAGCCATGGTTTGAAATGAATCAGTCAGCGCTGTCAAGACTGCGCTGTCAGAATTTCGCGTGACCTGCCGAAAGAAATAGCCATAATGGTTGACATGGAGAGGCACCCGTCGGCCAAAATGCCACAATCCCCATCTGACCCCGCCGCGCTTGCCGGCCCCCCTTCCCGCCCCGCTGGCGCCAAGGAACGCGCCACGATGGAGGACGTTGCCCGGCTCGCCGGGGTCTCGCTCAAAAGCGTGTCGCGCGTGGTTAACCGCGAGCCGCATGTGTCAGACACGCTGCGCGCCAAGGTCGAGGCCGCGATCGCCGCGCTGGCCTTCGTGCCCGATGCTGCGGCGCGGTCGCTGGCCGGATCGCGCACGTTCATCGTCGGGCTGCTGTTCGACAACCCGAGTCCCAACTACACCATCAAGATCCAGTCGGGCGTCTATCGCGCCTGTGTCGAGCAGCAGTACCACCTGCGCATCGACAACATCGCCTCGGACCTGCCCCGCGCCGAGGTGGAGGCCCAGCTTGATGCGATCGTGCGCAACAGCCGCTGCGACGGGTTCATCCTCCCCCCGCCGCTGACCGACAATGTCCAGGTCCTCGCCTTTCTGGAGCGGCGCGGCGTCCGCTATGCCCGCATCGCCCCCAACAGCGAGCTGGGCCGCTCTCCCTGCGTGGCCATCGACGATGCCGCCGCCGGTGCGCTGGTCGCCCGCCACCTCTGGGCGCTGGGCCATCGCCGCCTGGGCGTGGTCACCGGCCCGCCCCTGCACCGCGCCGGCGATCGGCGCCGCACCGGCTTCCTCGCGGCGATCCGCCAGTTCGATCCCGATCTGGTGGTGGCAGAGGCCGATGGCCTGTTCTCGTTCGAAAGCGGGATTGCCGCCGGCATGGACTTGCTGGCGCGCGACCCGCGCCCCACCGCGATCTTTGCCACCAACGATGATTCCGCCGCCGGGGTCATGGTCGCCTGCGCCCGCGCCGGGCTGCGCGTGCCGCACGATATTTCGCTGTGCGGCTTCGACGACAGCTGGGTGGCAAAGTCGGTCTGGCCCTATCTCACCACGATTTACCAGCCGATCGAGGAAATGGGCTATGCTGCGGCGAGCCTGCTGCTCGATCGCGGAGAGACCGGCGATCGCCAGGTCATGCTCGATTTTCACCTGGTAGAGCGGGATTCACTGGCGCCGCCACCCTGAGGCAACGGCACCAGCAAACCAGGCACGCGATCAATCTAGCAAGTCGAAGCGGTCTGCGTTCATCACCTTGGTCCATGCAGCGATGAAATCGTCCACGAACTTGTCTTCTGCGTCCAGTCCGGCATAGACCTCGCACACCCCGCGCAACTGGGCATTGGCCCCGAACACGAGGTCGACGCGCGTTGCCGTCCAGCGCGGCGCGCCGCTGGCGCGATCCTTGCCCACGTAGGTTTCCGCTTCATCGCCGGCCGGCGCCCAGGCCGTGGCCATGTCGAGCAGGTTGACCACGAAATCGTTGGTCAACTGGCCCGGCCGCGCCGTCAGCACGCCATGCGCCGCGCCACCATGGTTGGCACCCAGCACGCGCAGCCCGGCGACCAGAACGGTCATTTCCGCCACGCCTAGGCCCAGCAACTGCGCCCGGTCGATCAGCAGTTCCTCGGCGTTCACATCGGTCGGCCCGGCCAGATAGTTGCGGAAGCCATCGGCATGCGGCTCCAGCCAGGCAAAGCTTTCGGCGTCGGTCTGTTCCACCGTGGCATCGGTGCGGCCCGGGGTGAACGGCACATCCACCGTGCGGCCAGCAGCCTTGGCGGCCAATTCGATGCCCACGCCACCCCCCAGCACGATCAAATCGGCCAGCGACACCTTCTTGCCACCACTGGCCGCGCCATCGAACTGCGCCTTGATGCCGGCATAGACGTCCAGCACGCGCGCCAGCTTCTCTGGCTCGTTCACCGCCCAATGGCGCTGCGGCTCCAGCGCGATGCGCGCGCCATTGGCGCCGCCGCGCCGGTCCGATCCGCGATAGGTGGCCGCAGAAGCCCAGGCCGTGCCGACCAGTTCAGCCACCGACAGTCCTGAGCCGGCGATCGCGGTCTTGAGCGTGGCCACATCGGCGGCGTCGATCAGCGGATAATCGCGCGCGGGAATCGGATCTTGCCAGATCAGGTCTTCGGCCGGCACCTCTGGCCCCAGATAGCGCGCCTTGGGCCCCATGTCGCGGTGGGTCAGCTTGAACCACGCGCGGGCAAAGCTGTCGGCAAAATAGGCCGGATCGGCGCGGAAACGGTCCATCACCGCGCGATAGGCCGGGTCCACCTTCATCGCCATGTCGGCGGTGGTCATCATCGTGGGCACCTTGACGCCCGGCGTATGGGCCTTGGGGGCCAGGGTCTCTTCGGGGTTGCCCACCGGTTGCCACTGGTGCGCGCCGGCCGGGCTGCGCACCAGTTCGTATTCGTGGTCGAGCAGCATGTCGAAATAGGTCATGTCCCACTGCGTGGGCGTGGGCGTCCACGATCCCTCGATGCCCGAGGTGATCGTGTCATCGCCCATCCCGGTGCCGTGGGTAGAGGTCCAGCCAAAGCCCATCTGGGCAATGTCGGCCCCTTCGGGCGCGGCCCCCACCAGTGCGGCATCGCCGCCGCCATGGGCCTTGCCAAAGGTGTGCCCGCCGGCGGTGAGCGCGGCGGTTTCGGTATCGTCCATACCCATGCGATGGAAGGTTTCGCGAATGTCGCGCGCCGAGGCCATGGGATCGGGCACGCCGCCCGGTCCTTCGGGGTTCACATAGATCAACCCCATCTGGATCGCGGCGAGCGGACCCTCGATCTTGAGGCCGGCGGCCTCGTCGATCCGGGTCTGGTTCTGCGGGTCACCCACCCAGGTTTCTTCCATGCCCCAGAACACATCGAGGGCCGGTTCGTGGATATCCTCGCGTCCGCCGCCAAAGCCGAAGATCGGGCCGCCCATCGACTCGATCGCAACATTGCCGGCCATGATGAACAGGTCAGCCCAGCTCAGCGCCGCGCCATACTTGCGCTTGATCGGCCAGAGCAGGCGCCGTGCCTTGTCGAGGTTGCCGTTGTCGGGCCAGGAATTGAGCGGCGCAAACCGCTGCGAGCCCGATGACGAGCCGCCGCGCCCATCGCCGCTGCGATAGCTGCCGGCCGAATGCCAGGCCATGCGGATGAAGAACGGACCATAATGGCCATAGTCGGCCGGCCACCACGATTGGCTGTCGGTCATCAGGGCATGCAGATCGGCCTTCACCGCCGCATAATCCAGCCCCTTGAACGCGGTGCGATAATCGAACCCTTGCGGATAGGGGCTGGCCGATTGGCCATGCTGCGCCAGGATCGCCAGCGGCAGGGCCTTGGGCCACCAGTCCTGGTTCGTCCGTCCCAACAGGGGCCGCTTTTTGCCCTCGCCGCCGCCCATCGGGCACTTCGTCGTTACCGCATCCATGTCACTCTCCATTGCTTGGCCGAATCCGGTATCGGCCGTGAGCAGGACGCGACGATCCTGTCATGAAGCCATGACAGGAAAAAGCGCCTCTTGGTTCACTGCGCACATGTTTCAGAGGCTTGCAGCCGTCGCGCGCACGGCGTCGAGGATAACGCCCGCCACCGCCTCGGGCTGCGACAGCAGGCTCAGGTGCCCGGCCGCCACTTCGCTGGTCTGCGCGTTCATCGCCGCGGCCAGTTCGCGCTCCAGCGCCACGCTGACAATGCGATCCTGCGCGGAAACGATGTACCAGGTCGGGCGTGTTTCCCACGCGGCCTGCTCCACCTTGTCGCCAAAGGTGCTGGCGGCGAGCGGCGGCTGCGTGGCGCAGAGCACGCGCGCCTCGGTCTCGGGCAGGTCCTGCGCCACGTCCTCGATCCAGCCTGCCGCGCTCAGCGTCAGGAAACCAGCGCCATCGTCGATGATCTTGCCCAGCGCCGGTGGGGCTTCGTGGCGGCCGACCTGGTCGCCCACGGTTTCACCGGCCTTGGGCGCGAATGCGGCGACATAGACCAGCGCCTTGACCTTGGGATCGTTGCCAGCCTGGGTGATCACCGCCCCGCCCCAGCTATGCCCGACCAGCACCACTGGCCCGGCAACCGTGGCCAGCGTGCGCGCGGTGGCGGCCACGTCATCGGCCAGCGAGGTCGTCGGGTTCTGCACCGCCACCACCGGCACGTCAGCCGCCAGCAACAGGGGAATGACGCGCTGCCAGCTCGATCCATCGGCCCAGGCGCCATGGACAAGAACGACGGTCGGCATGGTGGGGGACGCGGTCATGATGGTTGGCTCCGATCAGGAGAGAGGGATGCCCGCAGGCCTGCAATGTTTTGCAAAACCACGCGTGCCGACAAAACCCCCGATCGGGTGAATCTCAACGCCCCAACCGGGGCTTGGGCTGACGGCCCCAGATTATGCCCAGCTGGCGGCCAGCCGGCCCCAACTTGCCACCAGTGCCGGGTCCAGCGCCTGGCCGCCGCCCACCAGACCCAGCCGACGGCGGAAATCATAGCCGGCCAGCGGCACCGCCACCACGCCATCGCCGGCCAGGCTCACCGGCCCGGTGGTCACCGCCAGCCCTTGCCGCACCAGATCCATGCAGCGTTCCTCGTTAGCGCTGCGCAGCAGGAAATGCGGCCGCACGCCCTGGGCGGTAAAGAAGCGGCTGGTTTCGCCCAGGATCTCGCAGCTGCGCCGCGCCACCATGACATCGGCCGCCAGGTCCAGCGCGCTGACCATGGTGCGCGCGGCCAGCGCATGGCCCTGCGGCAGCAACATGGCATAGCTTTCTTCCACCACCGCTCCTTCCGCTGGCGCGCCATGCAGTAGGGTGAGGATCGCATCGAGTTGCCCTTCGCCCAGCCGGCGGCGCAGATCGGCATCGCTGCCTTCCAGCAGCACCAGCGGGCGCGTGCCCTGCATATCACGCGCCAGTTGCACCAGCGCCCGGCCGGGCAACGAGGCCAGCACGCCCAGGCGCAGCGGCGCGGCCACCGGGGCCAGATCCTGCGCCGGGGTTTCGGCCAGGCGAAACTCCCGCTCGATCGTGCGGGCATGGGCGAGCAGGCGTGTGCCCGCCGCCGTCAGGCGGATCTGCTTGCGATCGCGCATCAGCAAGGGCGCCCCCACCAGCCGCTCCAGTTCGGCAAGGCCGGCCGACAGCGTCGGCTGGCTCAGGTTCAGCCGCCGCGCGGCCGCGCTGATGCCGCCGGTTTCGACGATGGCCAGGAACTGGCGCAGGTGGTTGCGTTTCAACATAGGTTTTTTCTATGCAAATCCGCTGCGAAAATCAATTTCCTGCGCAGCCAGCGGCGCAGTATCATGGCCACAGAAAACAGTGGGCGGGAAGAGGAGACAAAGCCGTGCGTGCAACCCCCGAACTCGATTTCGGCCTGGATGAAAACGCCCAGATGATCCGCGAGGCCGCCGGCCGCTTTGCCGACGAGCAGATCGCCCCGCTGGCCGCCGCGATCGACGCCCAAGACCGCTTTCCCCGCGAATTGTGGGAGCCGATGGGCGCGCTCGGCCTGCATGGCGTGACCGTGGAGGAGGAATTCGGCGGGTTGGGCCTGGGCTATCTCCACCATGTCATCGCGGTGGAAGAAGTCAGCCGGGCCTCGGGCGCCGTGGGCTTGTCCTATGGCGCGCATTCCAACTTGTGCGTCAACCAGATCCGCCGCTGGGGCAATGCCGCGCAGAAGGCCAAGTACCTGCCCAAGCTGGTTTCGGGCGAACACCTTGGCAGCCTGGCGATGTCGGAAGCCGGCGCCGGTTCGGATGTCGTGGCGATGAAGCTGCGCGCCGATGCAGTCGATGGTGGCTTCCGCCTCAACGGCACCAAGTTTTGGATCACCAACGGCACGTATGCCGATACCCTGGTGGTCTATGCCAAGACCGCGCCCGATGCCGGCGCCAAGGGCATTACCGCGTTTCTGATCGAGCGCGGCATGCCGGGTTTCTCGATCGGGCAAAAGATCGACAAGATGGGCCTGCGCGGCAGCCCCACGTGCGAGCTGGTGTTCGACGATTGCTTCGTCCCGGCCGAAAACGTCATGGGGCCGGTCAATGGCGGCGTGGGCGTGCTGATGAGCGGCCTGGATTACGAGCGCGTCGTGCTGGCGGGCATGCAGATCGGCATCATGCAGGCCTGCCTAGACACCGTCATCCCCTACGTTCGCGAACGCCAGCAGTTCGGCAAGGCGATCGGCACGTTTCAGCTGATGCAGGCCAAAGTGGCCGATATGTATGTCGCGCTGCAATCGGCGCGCGCCTATGTCTATACCGTCGCGCGCGCCTGCGATGCCGGGCAGACCACGCGGTTCGATGCCGCCGGCGCGATCCTGCTCGCCAGCGAAAGCGCCTTTCGCGTGGCTGGCGAAGCGATCCAGGCGCTGGGCGGCGCCGGCTATACCAAGGACTGGCCGGTAGAACGCTATCTGCGCGATGCCAAGCTGCTCGATATCGGCGCGGGCACCAACGAAATCCGCCGCATGCTGATCGGCCGCGAACTGATCGGGATCAAGGTATGAGCGCGCCCGTCCTGCCCACGGCCATCGACCTCGCCAGCCCGGAAGCGCAGGCGCGCGCCGCGCACAACCGCGCGCTGGCAGAAGACTTGCGCGCCCGCGTTGCCAAGGCAGCGCTGGGCGGTGATGAGCGCGCGCGCAGCCGCCACACCGCGCGGGGCAAGCTCTTGCCGCGCGATCGGGTAGAGCGGCTGGTCGATCCTGGCTCCCCCTTTCTCGAAGTGGGCCAGTTGGCGGCCAATGGCCTCTATAACGACGAAGTGCCCGGCGCGGGCATCATCGCCGGCATTGGCCGCGTTTCCGGGCGGCAGTGCATGGTCTTTGCCAACGATGCCACGGTCAAGGGCGGCACCTATTTCCCGATGACGGTGAAAAAGCATCTGCGCGCCCAGGAAATCGCCCAGGAAAACCGCCTGCCCTGCGTCTATCTGGTGGACTCGGGCGGGGCCAACTTGCCCAACCAGGCAGAGGTGTTTCCCGATCGCGATCACTTTGGCCGGTTCTTCTACAACCAGGCGCGGATGAGTGCGGCCGGCATTGCCCAGATCGCCGCCGTGATGGGATCGTGCACCGCCGGCGGCGCCTATGTCCCGGCGATGAGCGACGAGACCGTGATCGTCAAGGACCAGGGCACGATCTTCCTGGCCGGCCCGCCACTGGTCAAGGCCGCCACGGGCGAGGAAATCAGCGCCGAAGACCTCGGCGGCGGCGATCTTCACGCGCGCCAGTCGGGCGTGGTCGATCACCTTGCTGAAAACGACGAACATGCCCTGTCGATCGTGCGCGATATCGTCTCGCACCTGGGCGCGCCCGATCGCGCGCGGGTGGAACGCCGCGAGAGCCGCCCGCCGCTGCATGATCCGCAAGGGCTCTATGGCGTGATCCCGCAAGATGTGCGCGCGCCCTACGATGTGCGCGAAGTGATCGCGCGGGTCGTCGATGGCAGCGAGTTTCACGAATTCAAGGCGCTGTTCGGCACCACCCTGGTCTGCGGCTTTGCCCACATCCACGGACTGCCGGTGGCGATCCTGGCCAACAACGGCGTGCTGTTTTCACAGTCCGCGCAAAAGGGCGCGCATTTCATCGAGCTGGCCTGCCAGCGCGGCATCCCGCTGCTGTTCCTGCAAAACATCTCAGGGTTCATGGTCGGCGGCAAGTATGAAGCCGAAGGCATCGCCAAGCATGGCGCCAAGCTGGTGACAGCCGTTGCCACCGCGCAAGTGCCCAAGATCACTGTGCTGATCGGCGGCAGTTTCGGCGCGGGCAACTATGGCATGTGCGGGCGGGCCTATGGCCCACGCTTCCTGTTCACCTGGCCCAACGCGCGCATATCGGTGATGGGCGGGGAACAGGCGGCCAGCGTGCTCGCCACCGTGCACCGCGACGCCGCGAGTTGGACACCCGAACAGGCCGAAGCGTTCAAGGCGCCGATCCGCCAGAAATACGAAGACGAAGGCAACCCCTATTACGCCACCGCCCGCCTGTGGGACGACGGCGTGATCGACCCGGTGCAGACCCGCGACGTGGTCGGCCTGGCGCTGGAAGCCTGCCTGGAAGCCCCCTTTGCCGATCGTCCTTCCTTCGGCGTGTTCCGGATGTAAGCGCGCATGATCCAATCCATCCTTGTCGCCAACCGTGGCGAAATCGCCTGCCGGATCATCCGCACCGCGCGGGCGATGGGCCTGCGCACCGTGGCCGTCTATTCGCAAGCAGACGCCCAAGCCATGCACGTGGCCCAAGCCGACCAGGCCGTGGCCATCGGCCCGGCGGCGGCGCGCGAATCCTATCTGGTGGGTGAAAAGATCATCGCCGCCGCGCTGGAAACCGGCGCCCAGGCGATCCACCCCGGCTATGGCTTCCTGTCGGAAAACGCTGCCTTTGCGCAAGCCGTGCTCGATGCCGGCCTGGTGTGGGTCGGCCCGCCGCCGTCGGCCATTTCCGCCATGGGCCTCAAGGATGCGGCCAAGGCGCTGATGCAGCAGGCCGGCGTTCCCACCACGCCGGGCTATCTGGGCGAAAACCAGGATGCCGAATTCCTGGCGGCCGAAGCAGCCAGGGTTGGCTATCCGGTCCTGATCAAGGCCGTGGCCGGCGGCGGCGGCAAGGGCATGCGCCTGGTCGAACAGCCGCAGGACTTTGCCGATGCGCTCGCCTCGTGCCAGCGCGAAGCGGCGGCATCGTTCGGCAATGCCCATGTGCTGATCGAGAAATACATCCTCTCGCCGCGCCATATCGAAGTGCAGGTGTTCGGTGACGCGCACGGCAACGTGGTCCACCTGTTCGAACGCGATTGCTCGCTGCAACGCCGCCACCAGAAAGTGATCGAGGAAGCCCCCGCGCCGGGCATGGACGAAGCGACGCGGGCCGGCGTGTGCCAAGCGGCGGTGCGCGCGGCGCAGGCCGTGGGTTACCAGGGCGCCGGCACGATCGAATTCATCGCGGATGGTTCGGAGGGCCTGCGCGCCGATCGCATCTGGTTCATGGAGATGAACACCCGGCTCCAGGTGGAACACCCGGTGACCGAGGCGATCACCGGCCAGGATCTGGTCGAATGGCAGATTCGCGTGGCCAGCGGCGAACCGCTGCCCCGCCGCCAGGACGAACTGACGATCCAGGGCTGGGCAATGGAAGCGCGGCTCTATGCCGAAGACCCGGCCAAGGGCTTCCTACCCTCGATCGGCCGGCTCGACCATCTGCAGTTCGGGATGGTTGAGGGCGGGCGCATCGATACCGGCGTGGCGCAGGGCGACACGATCAGCCCGTTCTACGATCCGATGGTCGCCAAAGTCATCGCCCATGGCCCCAGCCGCGAAGACGCGCGCCAGCGTCTCGCCAAGATGCTCGACGAGACGGCCATCTGGCCGGTGCGCACCAATGCCGCGTTCCTCGCGCGCCTGCTGCACCATCCGCAGTTTGTCGCCGGCGACGTTGATACCGGCCTGATCGGCCGTGACGGTGCCGCTCTGGCAGAGCCGCTTGCACCCTCGGCAGCGGTCCTTGCCAAGGCCGCTGCACAGCTCGTGGCGCCCAGCCTGGCGCAAGGCCTGCGCCTCAATGCCGCGCCCGTTCGCACCGGGCATTTCCTGCTCGATGGCGCGCCCATTGAAATCGCCTTCGCTGGCGCCGCCACCGCGCCGGCGCCGTTCACCCTGGTCTGCGAACACGGACAGGTGTGGCGGCTCGAACCCTGGCACCACAAGCCGACCGACGGGGCCACTGCCGGCGACGGCGCGATCCTGGCGCCCATGCCCGGCCGCGTCATCGCGGTGTCCGTCGCGCAGGGGGAAACCGTCATCAAGGGCCAAAAGCTCTTGACCCTCGAAGCGATGAAGATGGAACACACGCTGGTTGCCCCGTTCGATGGCGTGGTCGCGGCGCTCGAAACCCAGGCGGGCGCGCAAGTGCAAGTCGATGCGCTGCTGGCGCGCATCACGCAGCAGGACGATTGAACCATGACCGGGCGCTTTTTCGATGCATGGGCCGTGGGTGACCGGATCGAACACCCGATCCGCCGCACCGTGACCGAGACCGACAACCTCATGTTTTCGTGCATGACGCACAACCCGCAGCCGCTGCACCTCGACGCCGAGGCCGCGCGCGCCAGCGAGTTCGGCCAGATCCTGGTCAACGGCACGTTCACGTTCGCGCTGATGGTCGGGCTGTCGGTGGGCGAAACCACGCTCGGCACGCTGGTGGCCAACCTCGGCTATGACGCGGTGACGATGCCTAAGCCGGTGTTCATCGGCGACACGCTCCACGCCACCAGCGAGGTGCTGGAAACGCGCCCCTCCCGCTCGCGTCCGGGCGCCGGCATCGTCACGTTCGCGCATGAACTGATCAACCAGCGCGGCGAGGTCGTGTGCCGCTGCAAGCGCAGTGCGCTCATCGCCGGAACGCCCGCATGAACCTGCGCTCCCTGCTGTTCGTACCGGCCGATCGGCCCGAACGCTTTTCAAAGGCAGCGGCGAGCGGCGCCGATGCGGTGATCCTTGACCTGGAAGACTCGGTAGCGCTCGCCGCCAAGGATGGGGCACGCGACGCCGTCGCCGAGTATCTGGCCGGCCCGCGCCCCTGCCCGGTCTTCGTGCGAATCAATCCGGTGGACAGTGGAATGGCCGCTGCCGATCTGGCGGCGGCGCTGCCTGGCCGACCCGATGGGATCATGCTGCCCAAGGCCGAAGGCGCGGAAACCGTCGGCACGCTTCTGGCCATGATGGGCGCGCAGGCCGTGCCGATCCTGCCGATTGCCACCGAAACGCCGGCCGCCGTGTTCGAACTGGGCACCTATGGCGATGTGCGCGCGGCGCTGTGCGGGCTGACCTGGGGCGCGGAAGACCTGCCCGCCGCGATCGGCGCTGCCACCGCGCGCGAAGACGATGGCCGCTATACCGCGCCCTACGAACTGGTGCGCAGCCTGACCCTGTTCGGCGCGCACAAGGCCGGCGTGGCCCCGATCGAAACGGTCTTTCCCGCGCTGGCGGACCTCGATGGGCTGGCGCGCTATGCCGCGCGGGCGCGCCGCGATGGCTTTACCGGGATGATGGCGCTGCACCCCGCGCAAGTGCCAGTGATCAATCAGGCTTTCACCCCCACCCCGGCCGAGATCGACCACGCCCGCCGCGTCGTCGCGCTGTTTGCTGCCGATCCCGCGCTGGGCGTGGTGCAACTCGATGGCCGGATGGTCGATCGCCCCCACCTCAAGCAGGCAGAGGCGATCCTGGCGCTGGCAGCGCGCAGCCAGCGGTAACGAAACCCTGGCGTGCCAGGTTCAGCCGACCGTCACGCCTGCCACCTGCCACGCGCCATCGACGTGTTCCAGCGTGACCGTCTCCACCACCTCGCCCTTCTTGGCAAAGTGGCTACGGAATTTCACCACTTCATAGCCGTTGGGGGGTGCAGGCAGGTTCTGTTCGCTGAGCAATTGGCGCGATTGCGCCATGCCCAGGTCGGCATGGACCTTTTCCGAAACGTTCGCCCAGACCTGCTGCGTGTTGGCCTTGCGGAAACGCAGCGTGGTCATGCGATAGGTCTGGGCCCAGTCGTGCTGGTCGGCAAGCTCGAGGAAACGGCGCGCCGTGGCGATAATCGCGGGATCGCTGGTTTCGACCGTGGCGGCGGGTTGCGGATCTGACGATGCATTCATTAGCGGCAGCGCCACAAGCGCGGCCAGTCCCATCAGCAATGACATGGCGATACTTCCTGTCTTGATCCAGCCGCGACGAGATATACGTTCGGCCAGGCCAGGCTGTTCCATATCGCCGGGGTGCGGGGCTTCCCCCAATTCGCTGTCCCCTGAATTTTTGGGGGGCTCTCCCTCGGCATCGAAAAGCAACCGCGCCGCTTCCCGGCTGCTCGACACCGCAAGCTTGCGCCGTGCATCACGCAGGCGTTCGTTGATCGTGTGCACCGAAAGATTGAGGCGGCAGGCGATCGATTTGGCATCGTGCCCGCGCACCATCAGACGCAACACCTGCCTTTCCTTTTCGGTCAGCGAGTCAACGGCGTGGGTGATCGGCGTGGTCATGGTCGGGCCACGACTATGGCACGCGATCCGCGCCAACCACCCCTAAATTCTTGTACTGCAGTTCCCGCGTGCAACCATTGGCGATCCGGGCGCGCGGGAAGGTTCAGGCGAGGAACCCGCCCAGCCGCCCACGGATGACGTCCTCGGCCTCGGCCACCATGCGGCTCAGCAGCTGCGCGCAAGTCGGGATATCGTGAATGAGGCCCTGCACTTGCCCGGCCCAGACCAGTCCGGCCTCGACATTGCCGGTTTCCAGCGCCTCGCGCCCCTTGGCGCCTGACACCAGCGGGCGGATGTCCTCGAACACCGCCTCGGGCCGGGCAGAGATGTCGACCACGCGATCAGACACCGGCGTTGCCGCCACGCGCCCGGTGTTGTGAAACCGGCGGAAGATCAGGCGCGTATCGCGCTCGCTGTTGGCCACCAGCAACTGCTTGATCGCGTCATGGATCGGCGCTTCCACCGTGGCGCAGAACCGCGTGCCCATGTTCACCCCTTCGGCGCCCAGCGCCAGCGCGGCGGCCAGCCCGCGCCCGTCACCAATGCCGCCGCTGGCCAGCATCGGAATGCTGATCTGGTCGGCTGCGGCGGGGATCAGGATCAGGCCGGGGATATCATCCTCGCCGGGGTGGCCGGCGCATTCAAAGCCATCGATGCTGATCACGTCCACGCCCATTTTCTGCGCAGAAACGGCATGGCGCACGGCGGTGCACTTGTGCAGCACGGTCACGCCGTGGCTTTTGAAATCCTCGATGTGCTCGCGCGGGTTGTGCCCGGCGGTTTCCACGATCTTGATCCCGCTATCGATGATCGCGCGGCGATACTCCGCATAGGGCGGCGGGCTGACCGAGGGCAGGATCGTCAGGTTCACGCCAAACGGCTTGTCGGTCATGGTGCGGCAGCGGTCGATCTCGCGCCGCAGATCATCGGGCGTCGGCTGGGTCAGCGCAGTCAGGATGCCCAGCCCCCCGGCGTTGGATACCGCGCTCGCCAGTTCGGCGCGGCCCACCCACATCATTCCCCCCTGCACAATGGGGTGGGCAATGCCCAAAAGCTGCGTAATCCGGGTCTTGATCGCCATGATTGCACCTCACATCGGAACGGCACGGCCCAGCGCCGTCCCTAACGGGACGCGCCGTGGCCAGGATTGGGGAACGGGGGCTGGGCTTCAGGTAAAGCGCGGCGGACGCCGTTCGGCAAATGCGGCAATGCCTTCGGCCGCTTCGGCCCCGGCGCCGGCATCGGCAATGCGCACCACTTCCAGGTCAAGCTGCGTGGCCAGGTCGTTCTGCATGCTGGCCGCGAGCAGGGCGCGCGCGCCGGCAATCGCGCCAACCGGCCCCTGGGCCAGGCGCTCGGCCACCGCCAGGCCTTCGTCAAGCAGCGTCTCTGCCGCCACCACGCGGGTCACCAGGCCGATCTGCGCGGCCTCCTCGGCGCCGATGCGGCGGTTGGTCAGGATGATCTCCTGCGCGCGGCGCAGGCCCACCACGCGCGGCAGGGTCCAGCTCATCCCGCCATCGGGCGTCAGGCCCACCATGCCATAAGCCGCGGTGAAATGCGCAGAGGGCACGGCCAAGGCCACGTCGCCCAGGATCGCCAGGCTCAACCCGGCGCCA
>NZ_KE148509.1:18981-25742 GCF_000410615.1 Novosphingobium sp. B-7
TGCCCGTCCCGGTCAGGACCACGCAGCGCACGCTGGCATCGCCCGCCACGCTCGCCACCACCTGCTCCAGCCGGGTGGCCGTGGGCATGTCGAGCGTGTTGCCCGCCGCCGGGCGATTGAGCGTCACGATCGCAACCGCGCCGCGGCGCTCCACCAGAACCAGATCGTCGCTCATGCGCAGGCCTCCATCGCTTCGCGCCCCAGCCGGACCAGGCGCGGAAAGGCTTCCGCGCGCTGCGCCGCCTGGGCATTGGCCGCCGTGCCGCGCAGCACGCGGCCCTTGATGCCGTGAAAGATCGCCGCCAGCCGAAAGAACTGGAACGCGACGTAGAAATCCCAATTGGCAATGCCATCGCGCCCGGTGCGCGCGCAATAGCGGGCGATATAGTCCGCCTCGCTCGGCAGGCCCAGCGGCTGCGGATCGGCCCCACCCAGCCCGGCAACGATATCGCCCGGCATGCGATACATCATCGCATGATAAGCAAAATCAGCAAGCGGATGCCCCAGCGTCGAAAGCTCCCAGTCGAGCACGGCCAGCACGCGCGGCTCCGTCGGGTGAAAGATCATGTTGTCACAGCGGAAATCGCCATGGACCAGGGTGGTCGTGTCATCATCGGGAATGGCCGTGGGCAGCCAGGCGACCAGCGCATCCATGTCGGGATCGCGCCCCGCCAGTTCGTCTTCCAGGTATTGCCGGGTCCAGCGGCCGATCTGCCGGGCGAAATAGTTGCCCGGCTTGCCATAATCGCCCAGCCCCACAGCCACATGATCCACCCCGTGCAGGGCGGCGATCACCCGGTTCATCTCGTCGAAATAGGCAGCGCGCTCGTCCTTGGCCACTTCGGCAAAGCTCGCGTCCCAGAACACGCGGCCATCCACCATGTCCATCACATAGAACGCGCTGCCGATCACGGCATCGTCGTCACACACGCCCAGGATGCGCGCCACCGGCACATCGCTTCCCGCCAGGGCCTGCTGCACCCGCGCCTCGCGCAGCACGTCGTGCGCGCCTTTCAGCACGGTGCCCGGGGGCTTGCGCCGCAAGACATAGCGCGCCGCGGGCGTTTCCAGGCGATAGGTGGGGTTGGACTGGCCGCCGTTGAACTGCGCCACGCGCAGCGGCCCGGCAAAGCCCGCGACATGGGCGGAAAGCCACGCCGCCAGCGCCTGTTCGTCCAGCGCGGTCCGCACCGCACCGACGCCGGCATTGGCTTGGGCAATCTGCGCCGCATCAAGCTGCGCGGGCGGTGCCGATTGCTCAGTGCGCATGGGCCTGCTTCCAATCGCGCTTGATCTTCTTGGCCAGGCTCCACTTGTGCACTTCGGTCGGGCCATCATAGATGCGGAACGCGCGGATTTCGCGGAACACCTGCTCCACGATGGTCTTGTCAGTCACGCCAGTGCCGCCCATAACCTGGACGCAGCGATCGGCCACGCGCATCAGCGCCTCTGACACTGCTACCTTGCTCATGCTGCTTTCGGCCGTGCCCAGGCTGCCGGTATCGAGCACGCTGGCGCACCAGTCGATCATCAGTTCCGCCTGCTTCAGGTCGATCAGGTTTTCGGCCAGCATGAAGCCGACGCCCTCGTGATCGATCAGCGGCTTGCCAAAGGCCATGCGGCGGTTGGCATAGTCGCTGGCGATCTCGTTGGCGCGCTGGCAGGCGCCCAGCCAGCGCATGCAGTGCGACAGGCGCGCGGGCGAAAGGCGGATCTGGGCATATTTGAACCCTTCGCCCGCCTGGCCCAGCATCTGGTCGGCCGGCACGCGCAAGTTTTCGATCGTGACCGTGGCATGGCCGCCGGGCATCGAGCTGTCGATCGTATTGGGCACATGATCGATGCGGATCGCCGGATCGGGCAGATCGACCAGGAACATGCAGGCCCCGCCCGCGCTGTCGGCCTCTTCCGATCGCGCCATGACAATGCCCACTTGCGCGCCATCGGCCCCGGTGATGAAGCACTTGGTGCCGTTGATCACCCAATGGTTGCCGTCCTTGCGACAGGTGGTGATCATCATCGACGGGTCAGACCCGGCGCCTTGCAGCTCGGCCGGCTCGGTCATGAAAAAGGCCGATCGCGCATGGCCTTCGACCATGGGCTTGAGGAAACGCTCGCGCAGCGCAGCGTCGCCCACTTTGCCCAAAAGGTACATGTTGCCCTCATCAGGCGCGGCCGTGTTGCAGGCCAGCGGCCCCAGCGGCGAAAGACCGCTGGCCGCCAGGACCACCGCCGTCTCGCGCTGGGTCAGATGGCCGCCGTCGGGCATGATGTGCGGGGTCAGCACGCCGGCCGCACGGGCCTTTTCACGCAGTTCATGCACCAGCGCATCGGTCGGCGCGCCGTGATGGTCGCGGCGCGGGTCTTGTTCATAGGGCGCGACCACCTCGCGCACAAAGGTTTCCACCTTGCGCGCCAGGTCTTGCGCCGCTGCCATGCCGATCCCGCTCATCACCCTCTCCTTGTGCTTTTGGTCTGGTGTCTGCGCGCTCAGCGCGGGGCCATGCGGATCGCGCCGTCGAGGCGGATAACCTCGCCATTGAGCATGGAATTGCCCACGATCGCTTCCACCAGCTTGGCATATTCGGCCGGCTGGCCCAGGCGGCTGGGGAACGGCACCTGCTGGCCCAGCGAATCCTGTGCATCCTGCGGCAGGCTGGCGAGCATCGGCGTCCAGAAGATGCCCGGCGCAATGGTGTTCACGCGAATGCCAAAGCGGGCCAATTCACGCGCGATCGGCAGCGCCATGGCGGCCACGCCACCCTTGCTGGCGGCATAGGCGGGCTGGCCGATCTGGCCATCGAACGCGGCAACGCTGGCCGTGTTGACGATCACCCCGCGCGCGCCATCGGCATCGAGCGGTTCAGCGTCAAAGATGCGCGCGGCAAACTTGGACAGCACGTTGAACGTGCCGATCAGGTTGATGTTGATGATCTTGGCAAAATCAGCCAGCGGCAGCGGGCTGCCATCGCGGCTCAAGACCTTGGCTGGCGGGGCAATCCCTGCGCAGTTGACCAGGATGCGCGCCTTGCCGTGCACGGCTTCGGCCTGGGCGATAGCATCGCTCACCGATGCCTCGTCGGTCACGTCCACCGTCTTGAACAGGCCGCCGATTTCGGCTGCCTTGGCCTCTCCGGCTGCCGCGTTGAGATCGAACAATGCCACCTTGGCACCGCGCGCGCTGAGCATTTCTGCTGTCGCGGCACCCAGGCCCGATGCGCCGCCGGTAACGATGGCCGCAAGGCCGTTGATATCCATGAACCTGTCTCCCGAACTCTGTCGATTTGCTGTTGTCTTTAGGATGCTTTGCCGCGCGGCCGCACTGGCCGAAACACTAGCGCGCCTATCCCGCCCCAGTCATCCAGCCAGGGCCCGCGCGATCACCATGCGCTGGATATCCGATGTGCCTTCATAGATCTGGCACACCCGCACATCGCGATAGATCTTGGCCACGCCATATTCTTCCAGATAGCCATAGCCACCCAGCGTCTGTATCGCGCCGGAAACCACCGCTTCTGCCGTTTCAGAGGCGACCAGCTTGGCCATCGAGGCTTCCTGCAGGCAGGGTGCCCCGGTCTGCTTGACCGCAGCGGCGTGCAGCACCAGCTGGCGCGCCGCCTCCAGCCGCGCGGCCAGGTCGGCCAGGCGGTGGCCCACGGCCTGGTGGGCGATGATCGGCTGGCCAAAACTTTTGCGGTCCTTGGCATAGGCCACGGCAATGGCCAGCGCGGCGTCCGCCATGCCGATGCACTGCGCGGCAATGCCGATCCTCCCGGCCTCCAGGTTGGACAGCGCGATGCGATAGCCCTGCCCCGGCGCGCCCAGCACCATGTCATCGGGCACGAACACGTCATCAAACCGGATCGCGCAGGTATCCGATGCCCACTGCCCCAGCTTGTGCTCCACCTTGTCCACGACATAGCCGGGGCTGTCGGTGGGCACGAGGAAGGCGGTGATCCCCTTCTTGCCGGCGGCCGGGTCACTGGCGGCAAAGACGATCGCCACCTTGCCGATGCGGCCGTTGGAAATGAACTGCTTGGCGCCATTGAGCGACCAGCCGCCCTCCATCCGCGTGGCCCGCGTGCGCAGGGCCGAGGCATCCGATCCGGCATCGGCCTCGGTCAGGGCAAAGGCACCCGTGGCGCGTCCGGCCACCAGATCGGGCAGGAAGCGTTCGCACTGCGCGGCGCTGCCATAGGCAAGGATTCCCGCCACGATCAGGCTGTTGTGGATCGAGACGATCGTCGAAAGCGCCCCATCGCCCGCCGCAATCTCGATCAGCGCCAGGGCATAGGACACCGCATCGAGCCCGGCGCCGCCTTCGCTTTCCGGCGCGGTCATGCCCATCAGGCCCAGTTGCGCCATCTGCGCGAACAGGTCGGGGGGATAGCCGCCCGCTTCCTCGAACGCGCGGGTGTTCGGGCGCAGCTGCTCCTGGGCAAACGCGCGGACCATATCACGCACGGCGGTCTGGGTTTCGTCGAGAATCATGGATACTGACCGGACTATTGTTTACTCACGAGTAGATTGCCTTCTGTCCGGTATCATGTCAACACGTCGCTGCAGCCGATGGAGCCAAAAAGTTGCCGCCAGCCGATTCCCCGTTCCAATCCCCGCAACAGCGCAGCAAGGCGCGCGCCGCCAAACGCGAGGCCGTGCTGCGCGCGGCGGTGCAGATGTTCAACGAGCGCGGCTTTCACCAGACTTCGCTGGATGACGTGGCGGCCAGCCTGGGGATCTCCAAGCCGACGATCTACCACTACCTCGGCAACAAGGATCAAGTGCTGCTCGAATGCGTGACGATCGGCCTGTCGCAGCTGCTCGAAGCGGCAGAGCAGGCGCGCCAGACCGATGGCAACGGGGCTGAACGGCTGCGCCTGTTCCTGACGCGCTATGCCCAGGTCAACATGGACGATTTCGGTCGCTGCGTGGTGCGCACCGGGGCCGAAGCACTGGGCCCTGACAGCCGCGCCCAGTTCCAGGCACTCAAGCGCAAGATCGACAGCGCCATGCGCGAACTGATCGAGGAAGGCGTGGCCGATGGCTCGCTGGCGCCGACCAATACCAAGCTGCTGGGCTTTGCCTTGGCCGGCGCGCTCAATTGGCCGGGCCGCTGGCACGATCCCCAGGGCGAACTGCCCCCGGCGCGCATTGCCGAAGAACTGGTTGCCATGCTCGCGCAGGGCTTTCTGCCGCGCTAGACGGTGCGATTGTCCCGGCGCCACAGGCGCGGATCAGCGAGGTGGATGGGCAGCGACAGCGCCAGTGGCAGGGCGATCCACGGCCAGGGCGCACCGACCAGCGCGGCGCGCAGGCCCAGCATGATCAGGGCCGCCGGGCCAAGCATCACCAGCACCAAGGCCAGGCCGCGCCCGCGCGCGAGCAGCCAGGCCGCCTCCACCACCAGCGCCGCCAGCATCACGTCGGCGGCATGGCCACTGGCGAAATAGGCGCCCATCCCGCCTGCCCTAGAACGGGCCGTTCAATTGAACGACCTGCCAGTTAAGCATGCCAGCCACGCTCACCCACGCCAGGTAAGGCAGCAGCAGCGCGGCGGCGAGCCGCGAGATGCGCAGGCAATAGAGGATCAACACCGCGATCGAGCACCATAGCGCGACCAGCTCGAAAAAGGCCCAGTCCGGCCGCTGGACGCGAAAGAACAGCAGGCTCCACAAGATGTTGAGAAAACCGTTGAGGGCAAAGAGCCCGATCACCGTGTCAGACGTGCGCACATCACGCGCGGCGCGCCAAGCATTGACCCCGGCGGTTGCCGCCAAGGCAAAGATCACTGTCCAGGCGATCGGAAACACCGGGCGCGGCGGGGTGAACGCCGGCTTGTGCAGCGCTTCATACCATGGCCCAAGGTCGGTGATCGTGCCGCCCAGCAGCGCGACCACCAGCGCCGCGACCACGGCGATGCCCACGGGCATGGCCCAGGGCCGGCTCATGGCGCGGGACTTTCGGTGGCGGGCCGGGCCAGGCCGAGCAGGTGTGCGCAATCTTTCAGGAAAATGCGCAAGTGCGCCATGGGTCGCTGCCGCACCAGTCGCTTGTTCATATAGGCCTGCCAGGTCAGCTGTTGCACATCGCGATCGGCGCACATCGCCACAAAGCGCTCGCGGCGCTTGTCGCTGGAATACCAGAAATACTGCATCATCCCGAGAATCCAGAACACGCGGCCATGCGCGCGCAGGAACGTGCGCCGCGCCTGCCGCAAGACCGCAGGATTGCCACAGGTCAGGAATTCCAGCGCGGTCTGCGCGGCAATGCGCCCACCGGCCATGGCATAATAGATCCCCTCGCCCGAAGCCGGCGCCACCACCCCGGCGGCGTCACCGGCCAAGAGCACATCGCGCCCGTTGTCCCAGCGGCGCAGCGGCTTGAGCGGGATCGGCGCCCCTTCGCGGCGGATCGTCTCGCAGCGGGAAAGGCCCATGTCCTGGCGCATCAATGCCACCGACTGGCGCAGCGAAAAGCCCTTGCGCGCCGAGCCCACGCCGATGCTGGCGGTTTCGCCATGGGGAAAGCCCCAGCCATAGAAATCGGGCGAGACGCGGCCCTGATAGAGCACGTCGCAACGCGTGGCGTCGAAATCCTGCCCGCCAGCGGCGCCTTGCGCTGTGGCTGGCGCGCGGATCACCTCATGATAGGCAAAGACGCAAGGGTTGCGCTCTGCCCCCGGCACATGCGCGCGGGCCACGGCCGAGCGGGCGCCATCGGCCCCGATCACCAGGCGCGCGCGCACCTGTTGCACCGCGCCG
>NZ_KE148510.1:0-6246 GCF_000410615.1 Novosphingobium sp. B-7
GCGCACCCAAAGCGCGGCGACGATCGGAGGGTAGCCAGAGGCGGATCGACAGGACCGGCCTGCATGGCCGGGCCAAATGTCAGCGATCGTACCGGTAGACCGACGAGACGGCAGTGCCGGCTCGGCTGGAGCGCAGCGGAAGGAGAGCGCGATCAGGTCGAGACGGCCTGAGACACAATCTGCACGACCATAAAATTTCTTTTTCGTACGCTGGGGTAAGATCGGACACCATGGGGTCAAATGGCGTAGATTCAGCGTATTGGTACCGTTTTCGGCACTCTTGACGCCGACCGCAGACCAGCAAATCTCACAGCGAAGGAGCAAGAAAACCTACCACAGCACAGGAAGACCAAGCCATGACCGAACAGCCCCCGGACCGTATTCTGCGCCTCAACGCCGTCCTCGATCGCACCGGCCTGACCCGCGCGACCCTCTATCGCAAGATCCAGGCGGGCACGTTCCCAAAGCAGGTCCGGATCGCCATGCGCTGCACCGGCTGGCGGGAATCCGCTATCCGTGAATGGATGCGCAACCCGATGTTCTACGAGGTCGACGAAGCGCGATAGGAGCGCGCCCTGTTGCAGGCTTCGCTAGCGAGACACGCGCAGGTATTCTGTCTGAGCGCGGCCTCACCGAGTGCCGCGCGATGTCAGACCAGTGTGGATGCGACAAGTCTGCCGATGCCGGCAAAGGCCTTGTCGAACTGCGCCTCGGTGGGTCTTCCTCCACGGGTATAAACCGCGATGACGATCGGCATTCCAGGATGGGGCCAAGCGACGGCAATGTCGCCAGCCATATCCCGGCCACTGTGCCCGGTCTTGTTGCCGATCCGCCAGCTTTGGGGCAGCCCGCCGCGCAATCGGGGGTTGGTCTGATTGCCGATCAGCCAGCGCGTGAGCAACCCCTTCGATCGGGCTGCCAGCACATCGCCCAAGACCACCTTCTGGAGCGTGCTGGCCATCGCCGCCGGCGTTGTCGAGTCATCAGGCCCGCCTGACGGCACTCGGTCGAGCGCTGGCTCGAAATGATCGACCCGCGTCGTCGTGTCGCCAATAGAGCGCAGGAATGCGGTCAGTGCAGCGGGGCCACCTGACCGCGCCAACAGCATGTTGGCACACACCCCATCACTGATTTCCACAGCGGCCTTGCACATCGCCGCGACTGTCATCGCGCCCTTGGCGAGGTTTTCCTTTGCGATGGGCCCCCACAACCCGAGCGTATCCTGCGCGGTATAGGGCACGAGCGCGTCCAGCTTCTCTTGGCCGCGGTCGATCCGAGCCAGCACGAACGCAACAAGCGATGCCTTGTAGGAACTGCACATGATAAAGCGCTCGTCCGCACGCCATGAAAGTGTCTGGCCGGTCGTGACGTTCAAAGCATGGACACCGATCCGCCCCCCGGTTGTGTGTTCATACTCGGCGATTGGATTGGCTGTGGCGCACCGGGCGAGCGCGGGCCAGCACAGCAGCGCCGGCATGCCCAAGGCAATAGATCGTCTTGTAAAGTTCATGGTCGAAAGCCTTTGTCCATGGCGAGGCGGGCAGGGTGCCAGCGCCGTGCCGCGAAGGCGCTGGTCGTGGAGCCGGAGCTAAAGCATGTTGATTTGCCTGAGCCACAGCTCGACCAGTTCCGGCCACTTGCCGACCGGGTCATTCGGATGGCGGAGAGCAAAAGCATGTCCCCCACGCGCGAACAGGTGCAATTCGGTGGGGACACCGGCCTTATTGAGTGCGGACGCATACATCAGGCTGTTGCAGACGGGATCGATCTCGTCGTCCCAGGTCTGGACGATGAACTGCGGGGGCGCGGCTTTGGACACGGTTAGCTTTGGATCAAACGCTCCGTGATCTCTGCAAATATGCCCTGGATAGAGCGCGATAGCGAAGTCCGGTCGGCTGCTGATCCCGTCGATGGCATCGACTGGGCGGTAGGTCGGCGCAAGGATGTTGCTGGTTTGCGCGACCAGATAGCCGCCCGCAGACATGCCCAGAACACCGATGCGGTGGGGATCGATACCCAGTTCCGCGGCTTTTGAGCGCACCAGGCGGATAGTGCGCTGGGCGTCCTGCAATGCACGGGGAATTTTCGGCGTGATCTGGCGGTTTTGCTCCGCATCGTAGAAGTCGTTTCCACCGGGCGCACGGTATTTGGAGACGATGCAGGCAACGCCCTTGGCCGCCAGCCAATCGCATATCTCCGTGCCTTCCATGCCGACGAAGACTTTCTGGAAGCCACCACCCGGAAAGACAATGACCGCCGTCTTCGTCCTCGGCTCCTTGGGCGGGATGATGGTCATCGTCGGAACTGCGATGTTCATGACGACCTGTGACTTACCACCAGTTGCCGCAGCGTCGTGGTACGTCCTGACGGTTTCGGCGGGCTGTGGCCGGAAAGTTCCGTCAGGAACGGCACCCGGCCAGATGCCGATTTGCTGCGATCCTGTCGGAGCCTGCCAGATTTCGACCTTGTCGATGACGCCATCGGGGGGCGAAGTCTGCTTGCCTTGCTGCGCGGTAGCCGAACTTGCGCAAATGCAGACGGCACCTGCCAGCGCCAAAAGCCGTACGATGTTCAATCGGCTCATGCCCGTCTCCCTCGTCACCCTGAACGACACCGGATCGGCAGGCGCGCGATGGCGCATAAAATCTCATGACGACACGCCGCCGGTCCGCGATAAAGGAAACGATATTGACAGCATGCTCGACTGGCAAAGGATCATAAATCGTGTCGGACAAGAGAATTTCTCATGGCGGCGCCTGGCCAGTGTCCCTCAACGGCCTGCGCGCGTTCGAAAGCGCTGCGCGGCATTTGTCGTTCACCAGCGCGGCCAACGAGCTCGGCGTGACGCAAAGTGCAGTCAGCCATCAGGTGAAGGCTCTGGAGGACCGGTTGGGCGCCAAGCTGTTTCGCCGCACGTCGCGCGGGCTTGCCGTCACGGATGAGGGTTTGGCGCTTTTCCCAACGCTGAATGCGGCTTTCGAGCAAGTGACAGGTTTGATCGATCGCTTCGATCGCGGGGTGCGCCAGGAGGTGTTGACCGTCAGTGTCGTCGGCACCTTCGCGCTTGGCTGGCTGCTGCCGCGCATGGAGCGCTTCAGGCAACTGCATCCGTTTGTCGACTTGCGCCTGCTGACCAACAACAACCGTGTCGATGTCGCAGGAGAAAGCCTCGACTGCGCGATCTGCTTTGGGGACGGTGCGTGGCGGGGCCTTGAAGCGACGCATCTGATGCAGGCTTCCCTGTCACCGCTCTGTTCGCCTGCCGTTGCCGAGCATCTCCACGCACCGGCCGATCTTAAGGATACGACGCTCCTGCGCTCCTATCGCGGTCAGGACTGGCTAACCTGGCTTGCCGCCGCAGGCCTGCCTGACCAGCGCCTGTCCGGCCCGGTGTTCGACTCCTCGGCCCTCATGGCACAGGCCGCGATGCGCGGGTTCGGGGTCGCCATTCTACCGCTAGAAATGTTCGAGGCCGAACTGCAGGGTGGATGGCTAATCCAGCCGTTTACGCTGGCCGTTTCGACCGGCTCTTACTGGCTCGCACGACTACGTAGTCGGGAACCGACAGCAGCGTTGATATCCTTCCGCGATTGGTTGGTGGGGGAGATGGCCGAGTATTGCGATCCATCAAGATAAATCAAGCAGGATGGTTTCTTCCACACCGCCCGAATCAGACGTGGCGTGCTGAACTGCCACGGGACTGCGGTTGCGACCAAGAAGGGAAAAATTCAATAGGTTGCGCGGGAACCTTTTAGCCTTCACCATCGACAGATAGCTCAGGCCGCACCCTTCCACATTCAAAAGTCAAGGCGGAGTTTTGGGACTTTGCGGTCGTTCCTGCGGCGGCGGCTGAACGGCAGCCTCCGATCAAACCTGACGTTCGCGATCTGTAGCGCCGACGCCGTTAGACGAGCAAGCTTGGCCGTTTCAAGTCTGACAGGTTCCGGGATGGCGATAGAGGATAGCGGTCGTTCGCCGGCGGGCCGAGGAGCATCTTGCGACAGCCACAACGATGGGCGCCGCCGACGGTATGACCCAGATGCCGACGTTCATAGCCCCTGTCTAATCACTCAACTTCGGCCGTCTGTTCATCGTCTTGATGAGACGTCACGCCGAGCCGTCAGCCAGGTGATCGATTTGCGCCCTAACGGCGGGTGCGAGCCCTCGTAGGTCGTGAAGATCAGGTGCACGATACCCTGCAGACCGCGCCATGCTGGCAGCACACGCACCAGCTGCCCGGCATCGACGGCCTCGCGGCGGACATGATCAGGCAGGGTGGTTATGCCGAGACCGTCGATTGCGGCGTCTCGAACACTCGCCACATGGTCCTGGCCTGGCTGTTCAGCCGATCAGCGTGAATCCGGTCCTGTATGACGTTATCGGTCGGGCTTTCTGATTCGGCCTCCGATTCAAGATGTAAGAGCGCCTGCCGCGATCCCGCTGCTGGCGGGGTCGTGACACCTTGGGCCAAGGCGGCCCGCTATCGATCGATCAATATTGCGAGCGCCGCTCGACGAGAGCCGTGAGCATCTCGTCGATCTGCTGCGTTTGGGTCGAGTAGCCGCGGAACATCTCGAACATCGGCGCCATCGTTTCTTCGATGAGGGGAACGAGCGCGGTGGCCGGCGTGTCGGCCGGGAAGCTGACCTGGCAAACTGGGGATGTATCTTCCACCGAGACGTAGCGACTAGGGCCGCCGGCGAACCAGGCATCGACCATCCGGCCCTGAAGCCCCGTCCATCGAAACGCCCAGTGCAGCTCGTGATCGCGGTCGGCAACGCCCATCGCGCCTGCGAAAGCGAGTCCGGTTAGGAAAACCTCGGCGACGTCGGTGATGGCCTGCCGCTCGCCTAAGACGGCACGCGGGGTCACTTTGTTACGGCGGGCGATGACGTCGACGAGATTCAGGCGGCGCTCGTAGAAATCGCCAGTGGGGTCGAACATCTCGAACGTGAGCGCGTCGAACATCCCCGTGACGTAGAGCAGTGCTTCCCAGCGTCCCTGACGAACTTTCGCTTCGCTCTCGAGACCGCCTACGGCAGTATCAAGCCATGGCGGGTAACTGCTCAAGCGGGGAACCGCAGACAGCATTCGTCGCAGGAAATCGTGGTTCGCGCGGAAGCCCGCCGGAGCGGGGCTGATGACCATCGCGACCTCGCGACCGCCCCAGCCGCGCAACTCCGCGATTTGGGCGGGCACCTGAAGGCGATCATACTCCTCAGCGAAATGGCGATCACCCAGGTCGAGAAACTCGGCCGCCAGTTGGGCGTCGCTCGGTGATGGCGCGAGGCCTGCTGTCGCCATCAACTCCGCGATTGCCGGTCCGACGCCTGCGAGATTGCGCCGAATGAAGCGCGCGATGTCCGCCTCGCGATTGTCGAAGCAGATCTGCATCATCCGATCGAGATCGTCTTTTGAGCAATCGGCTACCGTGCTGGGCCGGCCGTTGCTCGTCAACGTGCGAGTCGGGATTTCGCCTTTTGTCAGCAGGGCGACGGGCGCACCGTCGCGCTCCTGCATCAAGGACGCTTTGACTCGCACCGGCGTGCGGATCCCCGTCGGCACGTCGATCCTTGGATGCTTGCGCCCGCCGCGATCGATCAGCTCGACTCGCACCTCGAATGGGTCCGAAGCGTAGCGCGAAACCATCTCCTGTATATGGTCTGGATGGTACTGGGCTTCGACATCGTAGGGCGCGTCGTCCGCCCGAGGATCCCCGTTGTCTTTGAAACCGATCAGAAGCGTGCCGCCACCGTGGTTGCGCAGGGCGATCAGAGTTCGGATGATCACCTGCAGGTGAGGGGGATTGGTCGGATCGAGCCAGGATTTGAGCTCGAACGCGAGCCCCTCGCTGAAATTCGTCTCCTGCGATGAACCCGCGCTAGCCATGCACCTTACTCGATCATCTCAGCGCGATTATCAATGGCGGGCGACCAAACACATCTGATGAGTATCAAGCGTTGAATTGAAATCGATACTCATTTAATGAGTGCCAATGTCGACTGACCCTAAATATGCGGAGCTAGCGGCCGCCATCCAAACTGGAAGGGTTGATCGCAACTGGACCCAAGGGGCGCTGGCGACTAATCTCGGCTTCCGTCAGCAGGCGGTTAGCCGTTGGGAGGCTGGAACGCATCGGCCCACGGTCGAGCAGATCCCGAAGCTCGCATCGCTTCTCGGCTATGAGACGCCCGAGCTGATGATCCTGGCCGGTTACGGAATGCCGGTCACCGCGAGCGTCACGAC
>NZ_KE148510.1:6260-21748 GCF_000410615.1 Novosphingobium sp. B-7
GCTGGACCCGGCGACGTTCGAAATGATCGTGAGCGATATCGTGCGGGCCGGCAATCCGGAGGCGGATGTCCGCGTGCAAGGCTCGCGCGGCCATGACCAGGCGGGCACCGACATCGTTGCCCGCTTTCCGGACAAGACGATCTGGAGCTTGCAGTGCAAGCGCGTCGAGCGGTTTGGCAAAGTCGAGATCGACAAGGCGGTCGCGTATCATTCGCTTCAGGCCGATCGAAAATTCCTCGTCCTGAGCCGTACCGCCAGCCCTCAGGCAGCGGCGGCGCTCCAAAAGCATGATGGTTGGACGCTTTGGGATAAGCAGGACCTGAGCGCCCTGATCCGCACGCTTCCGATGGAAGTGCAGGAGCGTCTGGTCGACATTTACTTTCGCGGACAGCGGATGGCGCTCCTCGGCCGCAGCGAACCTGGACCCTGGGTTGAGGCCGAGCGCTACTTCGCGCCGTTCGAAAAGCGCTCGAGCGTGTTCAGCCACGATTGGGCCTTGGTGGGCCGAGACCCGGAGATCGATGCGCTTGAGAACGCGCTGCTCGCGGATGGTGACGATCGCGTCGTGTTGCTCGTCGGCCCCGGCGGGATCGGGAAGACGAGGCTTCTCAAGGAAGGGGTTGAGCGTTTTGCCAAGAAGCGCCGGACGACGGTCATCCGGTACCTCTCGTCATCGCTTGAACCCGATGCCGCGAGCCTGGGAGCGCTGGGCACCAAGCCGAAGCTACTGGTCATTGACGACGCGCACGACCGCGACGGGCTTGGGCTTCTCATCGGATATGCGTCGGACAAGCGAAACAAGACGCGGCTGCTGATTGCAACCCGGCCATACGCCGAGCAGCGGATCCGCAACGAGCTCGGGCTCGTGAATATCGTGGCACCGCCGACCGTCAGCCTGCCTCACCTTGAGAAGGCGGCCCTGGCGAAGCTCGTCGTTGAAGTTCTCAAGGAATTCGGCGGGGAAGGTATCTCGCCGGATCCGATTTTGGCGGTGGCTTCAAACAGCCCGCTGGTTGCAGCGATGGCAGCGCGGGTGGTCGCCCGCGAGGGGCTGGCCTCGGAGTTGGCAAGGGGCGAAAAAGCGCTCCGTCAGGTCGTCCTGTCGCGCTTCACCAAGGTGATCACCGGCAATCTCGGCTCGCCGGCTGAGGCACCACTGCTTCGCTCGGTGATGGAGGTGCTGGCGCTGATCCAGCCTTTCCATATCGACGATCATCGGATCGGCGAGCTCGTGGCCGCAACCCACCCAGGGATCGATCCGGCCGGCGTCACGCGCGCGCTCAAGCTGCTCAGCGAAGGCGGCGTGATCTTCAAGCGGGGAACGCTGCACCGCCTCATGCCCGACCTCCTCGGCGACTTTCTGATCGAGGAGAGCTGCGTCGGTGTTGATGGCAAGCTGACCCCGTTCGCCTTGGCGGCGTTTGCGGCGGTCGACTCCAACTCGCTCAGCCATATGCTCGTCAATCTTGGCCGAATGGACTGGCGTCTCGCCGGCGGCGATCCTTCGAACAGCCGGTTGCTCGAACCCCTGTGGTCGCAGTTGAAGGCGATCGAGGACAAATATGATGGGCGGATCGGTGCGGTCGAGTCCGTTGCTTATTATCAACCGGCGCAAGCACTAGGGTTTGTGCAGGTCCAGGTCGAGGCCGGTCATCGCTTCTCCGAATTCGGCACCATCCTGCGCCGGGTCGCAATGACACCGGATTATCGGCTCGAGGCACTCCGCCTGCTGCTCGATCTTGGACGGGAAGAGGGTAGCAAGCCGGGCCAGAACCCAAGCCAGCCGGTCCGCATTTTGACGGATCTGATCGGCTATGATGAGCGCAAGCCGCTCGCGTTCATCGAGGAGGTTGCGGATTTTGCCTTCGGCACGGTGAACGATCCGAGTGCTTGGGACGGAACTATCACCCCACTGACGCTGCTGGAGCCCCTGCTCAAAGGCCAGGGTACGACGACGAAGTGGACCGCACGCGGCGTCTCGATCACCCCTTATTATGTCACGTACGATGTGGTCGCCCACCTGCGAAAGCGCGTGATTGATCTCGTTTTCGATCTTCTGCAGAATCCGGACGTGCGGATTGCGCATGAGGCGGCGCTGTTCTTCAACAATGCGGTTCGCGGTCCCTACGGGATGATGAGCAGCAGTCCTCCCGACAAGCTCGCCAAGCGCTACGAGGAGGAGTTCGTCAGCACGATCGAGCGCCTCGACGCACTCATGCGGAAAGGAACGCTTGCCCCGGCGACGCTGATCGGCATCGTGCGCTCGCTGTCCTGGCATGCTGAATATGCCGGGGAACCCATGCAGTCGAAAGCCCGGGCGGTCTTCGAGCATTTGCCCAAGTCCCTCGAATTCCGCCTGCTCGCGGGTCTGACAGACACCGCCGGCTGGAGCTTCGTCGGGCAGATCGATTTCGCCAATTGGGGTGAGGAGAAAGAGTGGTCCGCGGATCTGATCAACCAGGTCGCCCGCGCCTTCGAACCTAAGGAATTGGCCGACCTGGTGACTTCTCTCCTCGACCAATTGGTCGCAGCTGGGGAGCCGATTGGTCAGAATGGGGCGGTCATCGACAAGCTGATCACCGCCGAGCCGCGCTTCGGCGACGAGATTATTCGACGCGCGGTCGAAGCGCCCGACAGCCGTCTCAGCCATTATCTTGGCTACGCGATTGGCGCGATCCTCGAAAACTCCCCAGCGGACGGGCGTTCACTGATCACCGAACTGCTGGCCTCGACGTCTGATAAGATCCGCGGCGGAGCAGCACGCGCGCTGGTCGGGTTGCGCCGAGATCGCCAGCCCGAGGATGTTGCGCTGCTCGCGAGGATCATCGGATCGGACGATAAGGATCTGGCCTCCGTCGGCATGTGGGCCCTTCGAGGTTGGCGGGACGTCTCCGAGCGGGAGATGATTGATCTGGGCCTGAGCGTACCGTTCGATCGGCATCCGGAATTGTTCGACTCCGTCGCCGCGCTGATCTGCAATTCGCAGACAAAATTGCTCGAGCGTCTCGGTGATGCCGATGTTACGCGCCTGCTCAATCGGATGAAGGCCTTGCCGACGCTGCAGGGCCATTGCACGGTTGAAGTGCTGCAGGGTCTTGCGAAGTTCCATCCTCGGCGCCTGGCCGAATTCCTGTTCGAGCGCGCCCAGACTGCGCTGTCCGACGAGGCGCCAGACGGGTTCAGCGTCGTGGGGTTCTCGCTCCGGCACGGACATCTTGGCTTCGAGACATCGGCCGCCGGGAGCGCAATTCTGCCGGTCGCGTGGGCGTGGCTTCGCCGCCATGATGAGGCGGATGGCTGGGTGAGGAGCGAGGCGGCTCGCATCTTCGCGGCCATGTTCAAAATCGATGATCCCATCGTCGTGGGCTTCATGGACCAAATGGTCGATCAGGCGCTTGGTCCTGACCTAATGTGGGTGGGCGATATCCTGCGGCATGCCCATCATAGCTATCCGTTCAAGGCATCGCGCTTCGTCGAGCGGCTGTTGGCTCGCTGCGCGATCGTCGATCGGGCTGTCCTCGACGAAGTCGTGGATCAGATCCTTATCGCGGCCACCACCGGCAGCTGGTCTGGAACGCGCGGGCAGCCGACGCCTCGCGATGTGAAAGCACGGGATCAGGCCACGGAGATCCTCGCTCGGATGTCTCGGCTTGCCCCCGCATACTCTCTTTATCGGCGGATCAAGGAGGATGCCGAGCGCAATATCCGCCAATCGATCCGTGAGGCGAGCACGCTGGACGACGACGAGTGAGCGACGCGCGCGCCCGGGAACGATTACGGCAAGAGCGCATCGCGTCTGAGCAGGTGGTCACCCAGTGTGCGCAGTGGTTCCAGCTCAAGCTCAGGTTTGGCTATGTCGCGCTCTTTGTCTTCGTAGGCATCGCGGCGCTGGCGGCTTCGGTTGTCTTGCTCGCCCATTTTTCTGCGACGTCGATCGCCGTCGCGGCGCTGATGATCTTGGGCAACTTGCTCTCCCTAGCCATCTTCGTGATGAAGGTGGTGCTACAGCCGAATGACGCCCTGATATTGCGGCCAATAACGTCGGACCCGGCGATGCAATCGCACACCCCCCCGCAGCGCGCGCCGAGCCCGACATCCGTCGTGCGAGTTACTGGCCGCAACCCCTCCTTAGACGCATAGATCGCGCATGGACTTTCAGGATAGCCAAGTTACGCCACCTGCCTCGTGGGAAAAGTTCGAGAGTCTCACGCGCGCGCTCTTTGCTGCGATCTGGAACGATCCGCTGGCGCAGCAAAATGGCCGCAGCGGCCAAGCGCAACATGGCGTCGATGTTTTCGGCTACCCAGCCGACGGCGTGCGGCGGGTCCATGGCGTCCAATGCAAAGGCAAGAATGAGATCGTCGGATCTAGGGCGACGATCGCCGAATTCGATGCCGAGCTCCTGAAAGCGGAAAGGTTCAAGCCGGCGCTGGCCCATTGGACATTTGCTACGACGGCGATCGACGATGCCGTACTCCAAGAGCATGTTCGGATCGTATCTGAGGCGCGCGTTGAACGTGGCGCGTTTCCGGTCTCCGTAATCGGTTGGAAGTCGATCGTGGCGCTCATTTCGCGCTACCGAACGTCACTCGCGGAATTCTATCCGGAGCTCTCGCACGATATGCCGGCGCTTCTCGAAGCGGTTAAGGCCTTGCCCAGCGCCGAAGAGACGGCGCAACTGAGACAGGCGCTGCTGGCCATGGCGCCGTTGCCGCCGAAGGCAGACGCGGGTTGGGTTGAGCTGACCTTCGGCGAGGTTCGGGATCTGGGACCGGCGCTGATGGGCCGACCTATGGGGCCAGCCGACGTCGCAGCTTGTCCGGTCTTGCCTGAGGTCTCCGATCTGATCGACGATCTTGAGCGCGCCGGCTCTGCACGCCTTGCTGGCCTGCCCGGCGCGGGTAAGTCGATTTGCATCCTGCAATGCGCGGTCGAGGCTCATCGACGGGGCTGGCGCGTGCTCCGCCTGATTGGCGGACAGGTGTCGCACATTGACCAGGAGCCAGGCGACCGGACACTGCGAATTCTGGACGACGCGCATCTCATCCCTTCGCATAGCTTGCGGTTGCTGGAAGAACGGGCGTCATCGCGTCTGTGGGTGTTGAGCGCCCACACGACCCTGGATCCAAAGTCGATGCTGCCGGGCACGGTGCATCTCGATGCAAAACGAGCGGTTCGCGTCATCTCGCAAGGTCTCAAGATGGACTTGAACGCGACGCGCGCCGCCGTGGAACGCGTTGACGACCGCGTGGGCCCGCGCATCGGTGATGAAAGCATCGAAGGGCGGCTCGAACAGGCGGAAATAGCCGAATATCCGTGGCAGTTCTGCTTCATACTTGGCGGCGGATGGCGCCGCGCGAAGTCGATTGCCAGCTCGACCCGCGCTATCGGCGCCGATCTCGTGCTCGCCGCGGCCGCGATCCGCCAGCTCGCATCGCGGGATGCGCCCTGCAGCAACGCGCAGCTGTCAGACCTCTTGAGCAGGGCGGAGGTGCAGGATCACGGCGAGGCCGAAATTGCAGCGCTCGTCCATCTGCGCCACCTCCTGGCCACTGACGACCTGCGCTGTCCGCATCAGCGGCTTGCCGCCGTCCTTCTCGGTCGCATTGCCGACGGTCAAGACGAGCATGGCCGACGCGCGATCAAACGGCTGTTCGAGACGGTGCTTGCCGATCCGGCGATGCCGGTGGCGGGGCTTTCGCTTCTGTTGAACGAACTGGCGTTCTTCGAGAGCGGGCGTTGGATGGGGCTCATCGAACCCTCAGCCTTGGAGTCCCTCCTTGCGCGGTGCTGGACGGCAACGGAGGCGCTCGATGTGCGGGCTGCGTGCTCGGCCTTGTTGAGCATCAAGCGCTATCGGCCCGACCATCATGACCTGATCCGTTCGCAGATCGAGACGATCTCAGGTTGGCTAGCGGCTGCGCTTCCGGAGAGCTGCTATGCGCTCGGGTCCATCTTGAACGGCCTGCGATCACACGACGAACCGCTGGCCATCGAGCTTATGGAGCGGACCGATCCGACGGCCATGGCGGCCAAGGTTAGTCATGCTCCCCCCGGCCATGCGAGCGAGATCGCTTACCTGATCTCCCAGATGCCGACCTTTTCGAATCTTCCCTGGAAATCGGCCTACCTCGGCGCTCTCAACCGCTCCGCATGCTTGGCAAAAATGGCAGCGTGGCCGCGAGACGCCTACCTCTCGTCGGCTGCGACCTATTGCCAGCATTTCGGTTGGGTCGACGAGGCTTTTGGGCTCGATCTCGTTGAGAGCCTGATGCCGGCGATTGAGGAGCGGTTGCGTGCCGATCCCATCCACGCGTTTCACGAGCTGAACGATATCTTTTGGCACGTGCTTCGGGTCTATGATCCGCTGCACATCTATGTTGGCGATCGGGCTCCGACGGGTAGGATGCGTCGTATCGCGGGACGGCTCGTAAGCCGTTGGTCGGCGCCATCACTTGCCGCCAGCCTTTCTACGGCGTCGCCGCGCGAGTTCCAGTCCGCTGCCGGAATCTTGCATGTCATCGCCAAGGTACGCCCGCCGATGTACCAGGCAATTGCCCTGTCGATCGATTGGGATCGCGTTGCCACCACGATCGGGCCGGGTTGGTCCCATGAAGTGGGCGACGCCATTCAGCTGTTCGGCGCGGTGTATGCCCACCAGCCGGCGCGTGCCGCAGTCCGCGCGATGATCGCATCCCGCGAGACTATGATCGAGACGCTGTCGACACGCATGGCGGCGATTGCGCCGGACACTGCGGTTCGGCACCTGGAGGCAGGCCGCCGGATTGCACTGACGCATTGGGGATCGGCCGACTGGCAGCTTGGCGCTCTGCTGCTGGCCCATCTGGCGGCTGCCCGCCGTCCGGACCTCATTGAGAGATTTCTGGGCCCACATGAACAGGGTCTCGGCAAAATCTTGTCGCAGAAAAGCCCATCCTTCTATCGTGAAGCCACGTTCTTCATCCGGCTTCAGCACGAATTGGCGCCAGCGAGCTTCGAGCGCGTTCTGGCTGCCGTAGATGTGTCGAGCGCCGAGACGGGGTGGACGGATGCGTTGAAGACCCGGCCACAGAGAAAGGAAGACGGCGGCCGAGACGACCCACGAGCAGCAGTTCGTCTGCTGGTACAGCATGGACAGGCGTCCGTGACGCCCGCCGGTGAGCTTGCGCGCAAGCTACGTAGCCGCTTTCCGACCTTGTCGGTTCCGACCAAGAAGTGGCTTCAGCCGCTCGGCGAGCCGCCATCGCTCGATTAAAATTCAATCGAGAAGATTTGTTCGCCGTCGAGGGCAAGACGATGAACCGTATTCCTATGCGGGCAAACGATAATCCGTCACCCGTGTATGGAGCTCTACCATGGAAGTCCGCGCGCGGCTTATCATCTGCCTGCTAATCACAGGGTCCCGAATGAAAGGCCGCTTAGCGCGGTCTCACCCCAAAGCGGTCAGGCCGTCTTCCACCCAAGTTTGCGCTATGCTGTACCCCTCGTCGGGCGGCCGGCGGGGATGACGCAGACGGTCAGCTGTTGGAAAGCGCAACTGGGCTCGGCAACGACGACAATTGGCGCGCTCCCGTCCGGCGGGTGTGCGTGAGTCGAATGGCAAGTTCCAGCAGGAGCCGTCGTTCAGGTCACGGCCGCTGAAGGTGGTGAGTTGGTCGATTTCTTCCAGTAAGCCGGGCAGCCTTTGATCGGCTGCCCGGCCGCGCTTACGCTGCGGATAGCTTCAGGCCGTCCAGGTAATCGCTCCACCACTGCGCCATCTTTACGCGTTCGTCCCAGTGTTGCCCTCTGGCGTAAGTGCCGCGCACGGCGTTGGAATGCCCATGAGCCAAGGCCCGCTCGATCGCGTCGAAATGCCACAACCCACTTTCGTTGAGCAGCGTGCTGGCTGTAGCCCGCCAACCGTGGGCCGTAACGGTATCCTGATCGAAGCCCATGCGGCGAAACGCCAGGTTGATCGCGTTCTCGCACATCGGCACGGTAAATTTGCGCTGGCCGGGAAACATGTAGGGCAATTGCCCGGTGCGCTCGTGCAGGCTGCGCAGCAACTCCAGCGACTGACGCGAGAGCGGGACAGAGTGGGGCCGGCGCAATTTGGTGCGCTCGGCAGGGACGCGCCAGACAGCGCCTTCCCAATCGATCTCATCCCATTTGCCAAAGCGCAATTCCCCCGGCCGCAGGAAGACATGCGGCAGAATCTGCATGGCCAGTTTGACCACTTCGGTGCCGGTAAACTCATCGATGGCACGCAGCAGCACGCCTAGCTTGCGCGGCTCGAGGACGGCAGCACGGTGCTTGACGAGAGGCGCGGCCAGGGCGTCGTCGAGAAGGGCTGCCGGATCGTTCTTGCATAGCCCCAGAACCGCGCCATGGCGGAACACGCGACTGGCGAAGGCGCGGGTGCGGCGGGCCGTCTCGCGCTTGCCTTCGCTTTCCACCTTGCGCAGGACGTTCAACAAGTCCGGTGGCGTGATGTCGGCGATCGGCAAGTGCCCGACAGTGTGCGCGAGGTGAGAGAGGAACCAATGCGCCTTGATGATGGTTGCAGGCGCCTTGCCGCTGCGTTCCAGCCGCACGCTGATGAAATCCTCGGCCACGGCGCGGAACGTATTGCTGGCGTGCAGGCGGGCCTCGATCTTCTTTTTGCGGCGCTCGACAGCTGGATCGCCGCCATCGCGAATCAAATCGCGAGCCTTGTCACGCAGAGCGCGAGCCTCTTTCAGGCCGACGTCCGGCCATTGGCCGAGCGACAGGCGCTTCTCGACGCCGTGAAGGCGATATTTGAAGTACCAGATCTTCGCGCCAGAGGGTCGGACCTCTAGATAGAGGCCTTTCTCGTCGGGCTTGCGGTAGGGGGAGTTTGAAGCCGAAAACCCGTTTATTTGCAGAGCTTTAAGCGACATTTGGGGGCAACGCCTTTTGCTAGGCTCCCGTTTCCCCCAGAAATGCCCCCACTTGGCGTGAAAAGTGGTGAGAAATCCTGGGACAAAGCGAG
The DNA here is from genome assembly GCF_000410615.1 of Novosphingobium sp. B-7. Lineage (NCBI taxonomy): Bacteria > Pseudomonadati > Pseudomonadota > Alphaproteobacteria > Sphingomonadales > Sphingomonadaceae > Novosphingobium > Novosphingobium sp. B-7. The sequence goes on from NZ_KE148510.1 coordinate 15,256, forward strand.
AACGTCCGGAAGACAAAATCGACCGAAAATCTAGCCAAATCAATGCGTTGAGACGTTTTGGGAAGAAGCCCCTGGTGCCGCTTACAGGACTCGAACCTGTGACCCCCGCATTACGAATGCGATGCTCTACCAACTGAGCTAAAGCGGCCCTGCCGTGTGGGCTGGCGGGCGATTAGCTTTGCACGCACGGGATTGCAATGGGTTTTGCACGCGCTGCCGGGTTTTTGTGGATATCTCTGCACAGCCATGGCCATGCCGGTTTGATGGAGCGCAATGCGCCGCGTGCCCAGGCCGGCATGATCGCGTGCACGAACACCTTTGCAGGAGCAAGCGATGACCCACGTGCCCGGTGATCTCAAGGATGCCTTTCCCGACGATGCCGCGCTGTTGCACGCGCTCAAGCTCGGCAATGCGCATGTGCACCGCCTGGTCGAGGAGTATCACGCCCTCAACCATGCGGTGCACCGGATCGAGAGCGAGGTTGCGCCCAGCTCTGACCAGCACGTGGAAGCGCTCAAGAAGCAGCGGTTGGCGGTTCTGGACGCGCTGGCCGAACAACTGGTGCTTGCCAAGGCTGGCTGAGCGCACAACGGCCATGCGCAAGCCTGTGGAGAACATCGGGATCGCTGGAAAAAAGCAGGTTGACGGATCAGCCCGCGCCGCCTAATCGGCCGCCCTACCGCGCGTCGCCAGACGCGGCGCGGACCTGGGGCGGAGTAGCTCAGTCGGTTAGAGCAGCGGAATCATAATCCGCGTGTCGGGGGTTCGAGTCCCTCCTCCGCTACCACTTTTCCTGATATTCAGCAGCGATAATGGCGCTCTTACAGGGGCGCGGTCGCCAGGCGCGCAGTGTTTTGCCCGCATGGCCGTGTCCTTGCATTGGCTTTGCGCTGGCGCTGCACGTGGCCTTGCGGCAAACCCTTGAGCATGACCTCACGCCGTGATCTTGGCCCTGCCGCAACGCTGCGGCGACTGCTTGTCGGGCGGGTGCAGGCGTTGTTCCATGATCGGGCCAAGGGCGAAAGCCCGATCGTGCGTTCGAATGATGCGCTGTTTGCGCCGGATTCGGTGATCTGGCGGGTGCATGGCGATGTCACCACGATGATGATCGGGGGCGTGACCGCGCTGCTGCTGCAAATGCTGCACCCGGCAGCGCTGGCTGGCGTGTGGGACCACAGCACTTTCCGCAACGACATGCTGGGCCGCCTGCGCCGCACCGCGCGGTTCATTGCCGTGACAACCTATGCCGAGCGTGGGCAGGCGGATGCCGCGATCGACAAGGTGCGGGCAGTGCACGAATATGTACAGGGCACCCTGGCCGACGGCACGCCTTATCGCGCCAGCGACCCACACCTGCTGGCCTGGGTGCACGTGTGCGAGGCTATCGGTTTTCTCGATGCGTGGATCGCCTATGGCGAGCCCGGCATGTCAAGCGCAGACCAGGACACCTATATGCGCGAGGCGGGTGTGGTGGCGCGCCGGCTTGGCGCCGATCCGGTGCCGGAAACGCGCGCGCAGGCCGAGGCACTCATCGCCGCGTTTCGCCCTGAACTGCATGCTGATCAGCGCACACGGCAGGTCGCGCGCATGGTGCTGTCGCAGCCGTCGCCCTCGCTGGCCGCCGCTCCGGCCCAGCACCTGCTGTTCCAGGCGGCGGTCGATTTGATGCCGCGCTGGGCGCAGGCGCTGCACGGGCGCCACCTGTCCCGGCCGGCGACACCGATCGTGCGCGGTGGCGCCATGGCCATGGCGCGCACGTTGCAATGGGCATTTGCCCCGGCCCGCCGCCTGCCACCGGCAGGTTGAACGGCGCGGTTCAGGGCTGGCCCAGCCGCCATTGCAACAGGCGCACGAATGGCTCTGGCTCATCCAGGCGGAACGCCACGCGCCTGATGCTGCGGCGGCGCAGCAGGCGATGATGATCAATCGGGGCGCGCAAATGCACGATCACGTTGGGCCAGGCCAGCAGCGCCGCATTGAGCGTGGCGGCATCGCGCACCTCGGCGCCGTCGATGGCCATGCTGACGCTCTCGATGCGGTTGAGCGGCACTGCCACGTCGAGGAGCAGCCCGGCGCGAATGCGCAAGCTGTCTGCCTCCAGCAGGATCGGGCGAAAGCGGAACGATTTGACCACGCCCACCAGGTAGACCAGTCCCAAGTCGCTCACGACGAACATCGCCAAGGCCGGCAGGCGGCTCCAGTGGCCCAGAAAGACGTGATAGACCGCCACTTCGATGGCCGAGAGCGACAGGAGCGTTATCGCCATCGGCGTAAGGTGCCGGTGATAGGCAAAGGCGCGCGCGCCGGGTGGAACGTCGGCTGGTCCTCCCCAGCGCAACAGAGCCATGTGCAGCACCACCAGTTCCGCGCGGGCCAGGCGCACCAGGGCAGGGGGCAGGAATTGTGCGGCTACGCTTTCCCAGCGCGCGGCCGTGCCGCCCCGGCGCACGATAGCCAGCGCCTGCCGACCGGCGAGGGCAAGGTGGGCAAGCAGCGCCAGCGCCATGGCCACCATCGTGCCGGGCATGGCCAACAAGGCGGCACGCAGGGCAGGCGGTGCGGCCATGCTAACGAGGCAACAGGCGCCTGCCAGCGTCGCGCATACGGTTCGAGCGTCGGGACGGCCGGCGCCATCGCGCGCGATGCGTGACAACAGCAGGCTATCGGCGCTCAGCCACAGGCAAAGCCACAAGGACAGCGCGGGGTGGCTTTGCGCCAGCGGTAGGCGCGCGGCCAGCATGGCGGCAACGATGACGACGGCGGGGACCAGGTTTGCTGCCCGTCGATGATGCGCGATGCGTGCGGCTGGAATCATCCTGCGCGGCCTCCTGCGACGGCGATGATGCCGGGCAGTGCCGATCATTGCCCAGCGCGCCGTCGCTCGCAACCACCGAAAACGCAGCGCCACCATCGCGTGGGCGTTGCGCCGCCGCTGCCGGCTGGCTATGCCCGGTGGGCCTGGCGGGATTTCTGCCGGGCAAAGATCGCGCCGGTGCCCGGAAGGGCTCAATCGGGAATGCGGTGCGGGGCCATGGCGCCCCAAATCCGCGGCTGTCCCTGCAACTGTAAGCGGCGAGCGCGATGCATACCGCCTTTCCCGATATCGGCGGGGGGGGCAGCCACTGGGCCGGACGCCAAGACGGGCGAGGCCTGGGAAGGCATGCATCAAGCCCTGACCCGCAAGCCAGGAGACCGGCCGGCGCTTGGTCGCTCATGCCTTGGTCCAGGGGATGGCCGCGGCACGGTTCGGTCCGTCAGAGCGACGCCGCCTGGCCGGTGTGTGGCTGCGTGGGCGCCTTGTGGCGTGCGCGTGGCGTCACGCGTCCGGCTCCGTCGCCATTCTGGCCGGAGTATTCCGCTCGTGCCTGTTTCCTTTCCTGTTCGCCGCCTGCTGGCCCGTTCGGCCGCGCCCTCGCTGCGCCGGCATATCGCTGCTCTTTTGGCCGGGCTGCTGCTGGCCAATGCCCTGGCCTGGCTGTGGGCGCTGGGCCTGTTCCATGATCAGCCGCTGATGCTGGGCACCGCCGTGCTCGCCTGGGGGCTGGGGCTGCGCCACGCGGTCGATGCCGATCACATCGCCGCGATCGACAATGTCACGCGCAAGCTGATGCAGCAGGGGCAGCGGCCGATCGCCGTGGGCCTGTGGTTTGCCCTGGGCCACGCCACGATCATCGCCATCGCTTCGGTCCTGGTGGCGCTGACGGCCACGGCGCTCGCCCGGTTTGGCGCCTTTCGCGAGGTGGGCGGGATGATCGCCACGACGATATCGGCGCTGTTCCTGTTTGCCATTGCCGCCATGAACCTGGTGATCCTGCGTGGGGTGTGGCGCACCTTTGCCCATGTGCGCGCAGGGGGCACCTATGTGGAGGAAGACCTTGACCTGCTGCTGTCGGGCCGGGGCCTGCTATCGCGCCTGTTCCGCCCGATGTTTCGCCTGGTCACGCGATCGTGGCACATGGCGCCGCTTGGCTTTCTGTTCGGGCTGGGTTTCGATACGGCCACGGAAGTCGCGCTGCTCGGCCTGTCGGCCAGCCAGGCGGCGAGTGGCCTGGCGTTGGGCACGATCCTGGTGCTGCCCGCGCTGTTTGCGGTGAGCATGGCGCTGATCGATACGATCGATGGTGTGGTCATGCTTGGCGCCTATGAGTGGGCCTTCGTCAAGCCGATCCGCAAGCTCTATTACAACATCACCATCACGCTGGTTTCGGCGCTGGTGGCGATCGTGATCGGCGGGATCGAGGCGGCCGCACTGATCGGCCAGAAGCTGGGCCTGACCGGTGCGCCATGGCGGTTGGCGGCCAATCTTGCCAGCAATTTCAACGGGCTGGGCTTTGCCATCATTGCCCTGTTTGCGTTGTGCTGGCTGGCCAGTGCGGCGATCTATCGCTGGCAGCGGCTCGACGACATCGAGGTGGTTCGCGCAATCTGATGTCATGCCCGGTTGGCTTGGCCGGCGAACTCGGCTAGGAGGGCAGCGCAGGCGCCGGTTTCGGCCAGTGCCCTGCAAAAGATCGCGTCGGTGCCCCGAGAGGGGCTTAATCGGGAATGCGGTGCGGGGCTTTGCCCCAAGTCCGCAGCTGTCCCTGCAACTGTAAGTGGCGAGCGCGATGCACTGTTCCCCGCACGACGGGGATGGCCACTGGGCCCCAAGCGGGCCTGGGAAGGCGTGCATCAAGCCCTGACCCACGAGCCAGGAGACCTGCCGGCGCACTGGTCGCTCTTGCCTTGATCCAGGGGATGGTCCGGGCACGGTAATACTTCCGTCTGGGCGACGAAGACTTGTGCGGCTGGGGCTGCACGGGTTGCGTTGTGGTGGGCGCTTTCGTGCGCCGGCCCGCTGCCGCGCGCCTGGCCGGATCGTTTTCCGGCAAGCCCTGCCGTGTCGCTCGCCTGGCGCCGCGGAAGGGTTTTGTGCATGCCGGATCTGGCAAAAGTGCCCGTCACCATCGTGACCGGCTTTCTCGGCGCGGGAAAGACCACGCTGATCAGCCACTTGCTTCGCCACTCTGGCGGGCGCCGCCTGGCCGTGGTGGTCAACGAATTCGGCACGCTGGGGGTGGATGGCGATATCCTCACGTCCTGCGCCATTCCCGATTGCCCGGCCGAAAACATCGTCGAACTGGCCAATGGCTGCATCTGCTGCACCGTGGCCGATGATTTCATCCCCACGGTCGAACGCCTGCTTGCGCTCGATCCCCGGCCCGATCACATCCTGATCGAAACCTCGGGGCTGGCGCTGCCCAAGCCCTTGCTCAAGGCGTTTGACTGGCCGGCGATCCGCAGCCGCATCACCGTCGATGGCGTGCTGGCGCTGGCCGATGCCGAGGCGGTGGCCGCCGGCCGCTTTGCCCCCGATCTCGCCGCGCTCGACGCGCAGCGTGCCGCCGATCCCGGCATCGATCACGAAACGCCCCTGGCCGAAGTGTTCGAAGACCAGTTGGCGTGTGCCGATCTGGTGCTGTTGACCAAGGGCGATCTGGCCGGGCCGGAGGGTCTGGCCAAGGCGCGCGCCATGATTGCTGATACCGCGCCGCGCGCGGTTCCGGTGATTGACCTGGCCGAAGGCGCAGCCGATCCGCGCGTGATCCTGGGGCTAAACGCGGCGGCCGAAGACGATATCGCAGCCCGCCCGTCGCACCACGATGGCGCCGACGATCACGAGCACGACGATTTTGCCAGCACCGTCGTGCCGCTGGGCGAGGTATCCGATCCGGCCGACCTGGCCGCGCGCATCGCCCGCCTGGCCACAGAGCATGGCGTGCTGCGCGTGAAAGGCCATGTCGCGGTGGCGGGCAAGCCGATGCGCCTGCTGGTTCAGGCCGTGGGCGCGCGCGTGCGCCATCAGTATGACCGGCCCTGGCAGGTGGGAGAGCCGCGCACCGGGCAACTGGTGGCGATTGCCGAGCGCGACAAGCTGGAACCCGAAACGATCAGGGCGGTGCTGGCGGCCTGATCGGCGGCGCGGGCCCATGCACGTCATCTTCCGCGAGAGCCACGGGCTTGAGGAAACGGCCGTGCCCCAGGATCTGGGGCAGGCGCCGGCGCCGCTCGTCGTCCTGTCGTTTTCCGACAGCGACCTGGGCGCCTTTGCCGCTGGCTGGCACCTGGCGCGCCAGGCCGATCCGGCGTTCCCGCTGCTGCGCCTGGCCAATCTGGCCGCGCTGGAACATCCCTTGTCGGTCGATACCTATATCGAGCGCACGCTGGTTGGCGCGCGGGCGATCCTGATCCGCCTGATCGGCGGGGTTTCGTGGTGGCGCTATGGCCTGGGGCAGGTGGCGGCCCTGGCACGCGCGTGCGGCGTGGCGCTTGCGGTGTTGCCGGCAGACGGGCGGGCCGATCCGCAGCTTGACGAAGCCTCTACCTTGCCGCGCGAAAGCTTGCGCGATTTGGCCGCGCTGTGCGAGGCGGGCGGGCCCGATGCTGCCCATCGCGCGCTAGTGACACTGGCACAGGCGGGCGGGCTGGCGCTGAACGCAACCGCGCTTGCCGC